>CALFMN010000080.1 GCA_937879875.1 uncultured Chloroflexota bacterium
CAGGCTTCGAGTGCCAGGAACAGCGCCCGCAGCGCCGCGCGCCGGTCGACCGGCGTGGCCGGATAGCGGCCGATCGGCTCCGTCACGCCGGGCTGACTGCCGGCGTCGCCGGGCGGGAAAGGTCCGGCCACATGCCCGGTGCCGGCGAAGTGGTAGATGCGCACGTCGTCGGGCGGCGCTACGTCGCGCGTGCCGAGCGGGTCGGTGTGGATCAGCGAGGCGCCTTTGGCCCAATACTCGTTTGAGCTGTTGGTGTAGAACAGCTTCGGCGCCCGGCCGCGGGCCAGCAGGCGGTCGAGCTGGCCAGCGCTGCGGCCGCTGAGCGGATCGGGCACGGGCAGGTCGTGGAACGGGTACTGCTCGGTGGGATAGCCGTTGCCCTCGTGGCCGCGGTCGAAGCGCGAAGGCTGGGCGAAGCGATGGTTGAACGAGCCGCGCGGCGCCCCGGCGATGTCGCAGAGCACGCCGTCGAACACCAGCCGCCCGGCCTCGTCCTCGTTGAAGCCGTCATACAGAAAATGGCGCAGGAAGCGGCCGCTCTGCGAGACGCCCCAGGCGATCGTCCGCGCCGGCAGCGCCGCGCCCTGCTCGGCCAGCGGATTCGCGGCGCCCGGCTCGTGGCGCAGGAAGGAGACGAAATCGCGCACGGCGGCGAGGCCGAGGCCAGCGAGCGGCGGGTTCTCGCCACGGAAGACAACCTCGTAGATCCGGCCGGGTGCGAAGCCGCCCTGCAGCCAGACGTGCGAGCGGCCGGACCCGGGCGCACCGCCATCATCTAATCGGCCGCAGAAGCGCCAGGCGGTGCGCGGCAGCGGTTGCGGCGGGTCGAACGGCGCGTCGCGCACCGTCAGCGTGGCGTCTGGCTGCCGCGGGTCGGCCGGCTCAAGTGGAAGATGATCGCGGTCGGCCAGCGGCATCAGCGCCGCCCGCCGGCCGGGCACGAACTGGCAGCGCACCGGGCCGGAGACGGGCGCGGAGGGCGTTTGCATCGTCATCCGCCCCAGTCCTTCGGAGGCGTCCCACTGCCAGGCGCAGGCGACGATCGTCACGCCGCGGCGCAGGAGCAGGCCGTCGCCGAAATGCTCGGCGCGCTGCGGGCGGTTGTTGACGAGCGCGTTGTTGAGGCGCAGCGCCGTCTTGTTGCCGCGGTTGAGCACGTCGAACAGCAGCGTACCGTTGCCGCGCGCCGGCTCGATCGGGCGCAGGATCCAGAGATCGGAGGTGAAGCGCACGCGGCCCTCGGTGTCGCGCGGCGCCAGCGCGAGATCGCAGATCGGCGCGTTCAGTGGGCCGGTCGGATCGAGTGCGAAGGTTGCACGGCCCGTGAGTGATTCATACCGGCCGGTTTCGCCGAACGGCTGGCCGTCCGCCACCACCCGCCGGTCTTCGATACGCAGTTCGCTGAGCATGGCCGCCGCCTCCCTTCGCTCCGCCGCCCAGCGTACCCGCAAGCGGGCGCGGCGCATAGAGCGGGAAGGTTTCGCTTTGCGCGGCTGGCGGCGGGCTCCCGGGGCACCTAACCCTGCTTCGGCTGAAGCCGAACCTGTCCCTTCCCGAGCCGGGAAGGGACTTCTGGAGCGTTCCAATCACCATGCGACGGCGGCGGGGCTGCGGTGTCCTTGTGGGACCACCGATTGGGTCGTCTTCCGACATCGGGCTGCCCGTGAACCGAACCCTTCCCGGCTCGGGAAGGGACAGCTTTGCCGCAAGGCAAAGCAGGGTTAGGTGCCCCGGGAGCCCGCCGCCAGCCGCGCACTTCACCCACGCCAGTGGCAGTGCGCGGGCGGCGCGGCGTGCGGACGGCGCGGATCGCGGCGTGCGGCCACACGCACGGCGCAGAGATGCGATGCAAATTCCGGCGGGCTGAAGCCGTCGCGGGTGCGCCGATTGCCGGCGTTGCCGCGGGAGAATGTCCGCCGTGCCAGCCGCCAGAGCCGTGCCGGGTAGCCCCAGACCAGCGCGAAGGCCGCGAGTGCGTACAGCGCCCCCGCGATCACGTCGATCACGTAGTGCTCACCCAGATAGACGACGGTGAGACCCATCGCCACGGGGTAGATGATCGCGGCCCAGCCCCAGCGCGGCCACGTTTTCCACAGCGTCAGCCAGATCAGCACGGGCACGGCGGCGTGCAGGCTCGGCATCGCTGCCACCGGATTCGGCTTGAAGAACTGCGTGGCGAGCACGATCGGGTTCTGCACGCCGTCGTAGTGGACTTCGTAGAGCACCAGATGCACGGGCGGCAGCTTGCCCACGCGGTACGCCCACCAGGGCGGCGCCATCGGATAGAGCATGTACCTGACAAACGCCGCGTAGCAGAGCAGCAGATAGGCCGTCACGAAGCGCCAGTAACGCGGCTTCCACCACATCCAGAAGACGAAGGCCAGCACCAGCGGCGTGACGAAGTGCATCGGATAGAGAAACGTGGCGACGTAGTCGTACCATTGCGCGTGGCCGGGACGAAAGAAATGGCTTTGCAGCCAGAGGTTCGGCTCGGCGCCGTGGAACAGCCAGCGGTCGGCCTGAATCGGGAAGCCGACGTGGACGATGCCCGTCAGCCCAGGCGCGATACCCGTGAGCGCGGCGTAGCCGAGCAGCAACAGCACAAACGGCGACCAGTCGTGCAGAAAGCTGAAGCCACGCGCGGCGACGAAGGCGAAAAGCAGCAGAAAGAGCGCGATCACGTCCGGCGCGGGCCAGGAGTGGGTGAAGAGCAGCCAGCTCGTGAGCAGCGCCGCGTAGAGCACCTGCACGATCAGCAGAATGCGCTTGTGCTGCTCCTGCCGCGCCAGATAGCGTCGGCGCAGGCGCACCAGCGGCTCGAGCTTGACGCCGGCGCAGGCTGCCAGTGAAGAGACGATGGGCACCGCGGCCAGCCGCACGGGCGTACTGCGCACCGCTTCGATCACCGCCTGCACCACCACCGCCCATCCCCACTCCGGCTTCGCGCCGGCCGCCGTGTTTGCGGCGATCGCTCCTTCGGCAGGACCGCCCGCTACAGCACATCAACGCCCCGATGTCCGGCATTCTACGCCGTGGCTGGCGGGTCGCTGCATCTTTGCCCACCTTGACACGGATTTGGCAGGCAGAGCGCCCGCCGAAGGGATGAACCGGAGCCGGCAGGGCTACGCATTTGTACGGATGGAAACGGGCAGGCTAGCATGGCTGCACCTGACCCCGCCGGGCCTATCCCTGATTTCGCTTGCGCGAAATCTGTCCCTTCCCCACAGGGGAAGGGTTGGTTCGAGGACGAGCGACAGCTCTCGCAAAACCCCTCCCCTGTGGACCAGAGCGCAGCGCAACCGTCGGAGACTTCAGATCACCGCAGCGCAACCGTCGGAGACTTTCCAAGCACAGCCGAGCGCTTGCGCGAGGCAGGGGTAGGCGACGCAGAGGCAATGCACATGGCAGACCAGCCGGACGCAGGGGCGCCGGACCAGTTCGGCCTGTTCGAGGCGATCTACAGCACGCGCGCTCTGCGCCGCTTCAAGCCTGACCCGATTCCAGACGACGTGCTCTTTCAGCTCTTCGACGCGGCGATCCGGGCGCCCTCCGGCGGCAACGCGCAGGACTGGCGCTTCATCGCGATCACCGAGCCGGCGCTGAAGCAGCAGATCCAGGCGTGGTTTTGGGAGGCGTGGCAACGCTATCAGCCGCGCTACGCCGCCGAGCCGGCGCTGCTGGACGCGCTGCCGCGCTCGCGGCGCCTCTCACTGAAGAGCACCGACTATTTGGCGCGGCACGTCCACGAGGCGCCGGCGATCGTCGCGCCCTGCGGCGTGCGCGGGAAGCACAGCACGCCCGGCGGCAGCATCTTTCCGGCGGTGCAGAATCTGCTGTTGGCGGCGCGGGCGCTGGGACTGGGCGGCTCGATCACCAACTTCGCCCACGCCCACGAGGCCGAGCTGATGGCCGCGCTCGGCATCCCGGACGAATACCAGATCTACTGCCTGATTCCGCTGGGCTATCCCCTGGATCGGCCGGGTCCGCTGCGGCGCCGCCCGGTGAAGCAGGTCGTGTTTCTGAACGGCTGGGAGCAGCCCTGGCCCTTCGCCGCGGCGCAGCCCGACGCCGGCTGGGGCGAACGCTGGCTGCTGGAACGGCGGGCATCGGGCTCCCCCGGGGTTCAGCAGGGGCGGCCGTAGCGGAGCGCACCCGTCGGAGACTTCCCACGCAGCGGCCCGTCGCAGCGCCGGCCGCGATTAGCTGCGCACCGGCCTGCTGGGCCTGCGCTGAGTGGCTCGATGCACGCTTGCCCGTGTCACCCGTTTCCACGCTTTATTCGTTCGTTCAGATGTTGGAGATGGGAACGAGGGGACCGGGAGAGCGCAGGTCTCACATAGGCTCAGCCACGGCGGCGCGGCGAGCGTGCGGGCCGCAGGATGCGGCGCACGTGCGCTGGCGAGAGATGGAAGAGGCGGCCCAGCCGCTCGGCGTCCCAGCCGCGGCCGGCGAGCACGCGCATGCGGCGGTCGCGGCCACGCAGATAGAGCGGATCGACGAGCGCGGTGCGGTCATAGATGCAGCGCTCCAACGGGCAGCGCAAACACGCCGGCGCGATGCGGCAGCCCTCGTCGCGGTAGTCCGTGTGCTCGGGCAGCGAATCGGGTTCGCAGGCCGGCGTTCCCGCGGGCGGATCGTCCCCTTCCGCCGCGGCATGGCCGGACAGCTCCGGCGCGGTCGGGCGCAGGCCGGCGCGGATGGCGGCGCGGAGCCGGGCCAGTTGCTCCGGCGAATACGGCGCGGCGCTCCGCGAAGCCTGTCCGACCCGCTCATGCAACTCCGCATCGCCCATCGTCCTGTCCTCTGACTCGCCCTGAGCGCCGAGGAGCGGCATCCCATCCATGCGTCTACTTTGTCCCCGTTCGATGCAAGAACCGCGCCCCATGTGGTTGCGCGAGTCCGCTATTCCCTCTGCCGGCCGATAGCGGTGAGCGGCGCAGCGCCGGCGGCGGCCTCGACGGTGAGGGCGAGGCTGAGCAGGTGGTCGTCGTGGCCATCGGCCTCGGCCACGTCGAACGCGAGCAGACGGCCGGGCAGGTAGACGGCGCGGGCGAGGCGCAACTGGCGCAGCAACTCCGCGCGCTGCTGTGAGCCGTCGTCGGCGTGCAGGCGCAGACGTCCACCGGCGGCCGCGGCCTGCAGCGCGTAGCCCAGGACCGACTTGCGCTCGCGGCTGAGGCGCAGGCGCAGCACCTCCAGCCCGCCGGCGACGACGGACGGCGCGGCGAGCGCGGCGGCCAGCCCCTCACCGATGCCGGTGGCATCGATGGCGAGACGGCGCGGCCGCCAGCATTCGCGCACCAGCCGCGCGATGGCGCCGGCCAGCTCGGCGTGGCCCGCGCCACGCCAGGCGTAGATCGCCACGACCTCGATCGCCGGTTCGGCGACCAGCTCCCCCGCCGGCGCGGGCCGCACGCGGGCGATCGTGAGCACGGTGCGGTCGGGATCGCGGCGGGTCTGCGCCAGTGTCTCGCCGCCGACGTCGAGCCCTGCCACATAAAGCGTGCCGGGCGGTTCGGCTGAAGTGGGCGGGCGCGCATCGAGGCGGGCGTGCGCGCCTTCGACGAGGGCCAGCGCGGCGGGAGCGAGCAACCGGCCAGAGCCGGGCAGCGGACGCAGCAGATACTGCGTCTGGAAGAGTGCGTGCTCCTCGCCGAGGCGGTCGCGCTCGGAGGAGACGTAGCGGCCGTAGGCGGGGTTGCAGGCGGCGACGGCGCGCCAGTCGGCTGCGAAGTGGCGGCGGATGCCGTCGCGGCGCTCCTGCTCGCGGTGCCGAGCGATGGCGCCGGCGAGCAGGTTTGTTTCATCCCAGGCCGTGCCGTAGAACACGACCGTCGCATTGCTGGCGGCGGCCATCGGCAGAAACTCTTTGGCGAACTTGTCGGGGTCCACGTCCTGCGCCTCGTCCACTTCCAGCAGGGCGTGGGCCGTGTGGCCGACGACATGGGCGCCGGGTTCGGCGGAGAGGAAGCGCTGGCGGGCGCGGCCCAGGCGTATCGCGTTGCCCTCTTCCACGGCGGCGTGGCCGGCGGGCAGAGGCAGCGCGGAGAGGCGTTGCCAGAGTCGGCGCAGGCTGATGCGGCACTGCGGGTCGAAGGTCGGCGCGCACTTGATCGCCTCGACGGGTCGGCGCCAGCTCGCGAGCAGCAGCGCCAGTTCGATCTGGGCAGAAAGCTCGTTCTTGCCGCCCTGCCGCGCTACGAGCACGGAGAAGCTCTGGCCGCGACCGCCGAGGGCGCTGCGCAGGATCGCCCGCGCCGCCTCGCGCTGATACGGACGGAGCGAGGGAATAGCGGTTAGGGAATAGGGAATAGTGGGATGAGGCCGATCGGCTCGATGAACAGAGCGGTGCCCCGCTCGGCGACGCTTGACGGCTGGTTGCACTTCCGGCGATGGCATAGCTCCCTCCCTTCTATTTCCTGATCCCTGATCCCTATTCCCTAAAGCCGCAGCAGGCGCAGGGCGATCTGGGCGAGCACGGCGCCGGCGAGCAGGAAGAGCAGGCCGTTGAGGCGGCCTTTGACCTCGGCCAGTTCGGCTTCGAGTGCTTTGAGCCGCTCTTCGACGGCGGCGCGAAAGGCGGCGGTCGCGGCCGCGGCGGCGGTCTCGCGGCGTGCGGCGGCGCGTGTGCGGGCGCGCTCCACGGCAGCATCGAGCGCCGCTGGCGCGGCGTGGATGGACGTACGGACGCGGGTGGGCGGCATGAGGAGCGCTCCTTTCACTGGGCGGTGCATGGTGAGCAGTGAGTGGTGAGAGGATGGTTCGGCAGCGCACCGCTTCACCACTCACCACTCACTGCTCACCCCGTGTGTCGTTCGCTTCTGCGAGCAGATCGAGGACGCCGCCGAGTCCGGCGCTGAGCCGTTCGAGCAGGTCGTGCTCGTCTTCCGGCGCGGCGCGGCCGGCGGCGTTTACGGCGCGCACCAGCAGCTCGATCGCCCGCACGGTGAGGGTGAAGTCGTCCGGATGCTCGACGAGCAGGCGCCGCAGGCGCAGGCGCAGGACGGCGATCTCCTGTTCGAGGCCGTGAACGGCGCCGGCTTCGTCGAGGCCGGCGCGGTCTTCGGGTGCGAGCGCCTCGGCGTAGAAGCCGGCGGGTGAACGTTTGCGCGGCACGAACTGCTCCCTTGCGTGGCTGCGCCCCTGCTGCCGGATGCCGTCCAATCAACAAAAATGCATCGGAGGCGGGGGCGCCTGTGCGGCGACCGGCCCGCCTCCGATGTGTGCCCATAATAGAACATATGTACTATTCTCGTCAAGGGATGTGTGCGCTTTCGGCCGCCGGCAGCGCGATTACCGCGAGGGAGTACGGATCGGGAAAGTCGCTCAAGAATCGGGCGGGTGATGACGAATCCGGCGATGGCTCTGGCCGAGGCGAGCGCGGAGCAGTCGCCGGCGATCCTGCTGGTGGAGGATGAAGCGACGCTGGCTACTGCTTGCGGCAGGGTTTAGGGTTCGGGGTTCAGGGGTTAGGGAATAGAAGAGCGGAGCGGCGGCTACGAGAGGGCGCCGAGGCCGTGCGCGAACAGGACGGCCGCAACGGTGAGCAGTCCCGCGCCCGGCAGCGCCATCGCGATCCAGATCAGGCGGATGTCCTGTTTGCTGGGCGTGTAGGGGTAGCGGTTCGGCAGAGGCTCGACTGGTTTTGACAGGCGGACCCAGAACAGCGCGTACGTCGTCCAGAGCACGCTCTGCAATAGATCCCACCAAAGCCCGTTCTCGCTAAGCGACGCCCGGTAGGCGAACGCGAGCAGAAGCGACTCCAGTACGGCCAAAACCACGAGCTAGCTGATCACGAATCTGGTGAACCATCGCCGGCGCAGCCGGCGGCGATCGTGCCAGACGTAGACGATCGCGCCGCCGCTGTAGAGCAGCGCAAGCGCAAAGGCAGCCGTGGTCAGCGGATTCATCGCCTTCAGCGTAGCCGGTTCGCGCGGCGTGGACGCCCTCCGTTTGGCTGTGCGGCAGCGGCTGCCGGCCTCGGCAGGGGTGTCGAGCGGGCTTGCGCCGACGCTCCGGACCGCCCACCGTCCCTATTCCCTAACCCCTCGTCTGTTATGCCATCGCGCCCTTATGGCGATGGCGTCACAATTGCTCCGTAATCCTCTCGCATAGCCCTTGCAATAGCATCGTGCTCGCGGCACTATATGGGCTATCCCGGCGCGATGTGGACTACTCCTTTTGGGCGGGGGCAGCGGTACTCGGGGACGGGGCAATGACGCAGCTGTTGGCGGTTGACGCGGAGCGATCGGCCGGGTCGGTGCCTCCGATGATGGCCTTCCAGGCGAGCCGGGCGGCGCCGCATCTCGCGCCCGCGCCGGAGCCGCCGGCGCCGTTGCGCTGCCGGCTTGGCCTGCACCGCTGGCTGCCGCTCGCGCTCAGCGTGCACGGCGCGAGCGCCGGGCTGAGTGTGGCGTTCTGTCGCGACTGCCCGCGAGTGCGGCGACCGGCGCGGCTGGGATAGCGCTGCGGCCCTCGCGAGTATGGATCGCCGATCGGCGTTCGCCATGCCGAAGCGTGAGTGAACGCTATGTCGCCCGACGCACGCCATACATGGCTACCCTCCTACGCCTTCCGCCCTCTCTCCTCTATTCCCTGACCCCTAACCCCTGGCCCTGCTAGCGTGGCGGCATGAGCCTCTCGCTGATCCTTTCGACGTTCGGCGTGATCTTCCTCGCCGAACTGCCGGACAAGACGGCGCTGGCCTCGCTGGTGCTGGCCACGCGCTACCGGGCGCGCGAGGTGATCGCCGGCGCCTGGCTGGCGTTCGTGGTGCAGACGGCGATCGCCGTGGCGGCGGGCAGCCTGTTGCACCTGCTGCCGGCCCGGCCGGTGCACGTGGCGGCGGGCGCCGGCTTTCTGGTCTTTGCCGTGCTGGCGTTTCGGCGTGAAGAGGAAGAGGAGCTGGCGAAGGAGCAAACGGAAGTCGGCGCTGAGACGAAGCGGCGCCTGCCCGGCTGGCTCACCAGTTTTCTCGTGGTCTTCGTCGCCGAATGGGGCGATCTGACGCAGCTTGCCACGGCGGCGATCGTGGCGCGCACGGGTCAGCCGCTTTCGGTGGCGACGGGGGCGATCGCGGGCCTCTGGACGGTGACGGTGATCGCGGCGGGGGCGGGCTCGCAGGTGTCGCGGCTGCTTTCGCCGGTGCTGCTGACGCGGGCGAGCGGCGCGCTGTTCGCGGCGATCGGCGTGGTGATCATCGTGGCGGCGCTGAGGTAGCGGGCCGTTGCGTCAGGCGTGGCCGAGCAGGGGCAGGGCGGCGATCGCGATGGTGAGAATCAGCGCGGTCACGAGCAGCAGCAGGAATCCGCGACCCGAGCGGGCGGCGCGCCGGCGCCTGGTGACGGGTTCGGGTGCTGACGGCATGAGACCGACTCCTCACCGCTGCGGAAGGGCGACTCAACCAGCGTTAGCATCGCACGAACTGCCCGGCGCCGCGCAGGGTTTGGCGGGCGACCGGCGCGATTGTTGCCGAGCCGTTACCGGCATGAGAAATCACGGAAACAGATGACAATGGACGCGGCATGCCGTCGCTCCGGTTCGTCCTGGGCTGGGCCGGAATGCGCCCCGACCATTGCCGGGCGGACCCAACCGCCCTTGCGGAGGGCCGCTGGCGCCTCTCCGCGCTCTGGCCGGCCCGCCGCCGAGCTGGTATTCGTAGTACCACAGGTTGCCATCTGTTGAACTCCCCGGCGCGGTCGCCGGCCGCATCCGCGCAGGCTCGATGTGACGGCAGATGGTGAACGTGTGCGCGAGATAAACCCGTTGAACGATCTGCCATTCGACCTCGCGCCCGCAGGGTGCGGGCGCTGTGCCTCGCGCTGCCGGATACCTCGGAGCGGCTCAGCCACGGCGCACCAACGTTCTTCGTGCGGGAGAAGCGCGCGTTCGTCACGTTCGCGGATAACCATCACGGCGACGGCCGGCTGGCGATCTGGTGCGACGCGCCGCCGGGAGCGCAAGGCGTGCTCGTCGGCGCAGACCCGCTGCGGTTCTTTGTGCCGCCCTACGTGGGACACCGCGGCTGGGTCGGCGTGCGGTTGGATCGCGACGTGGGTTGGGAGGAGCTGGCCGGCATCATCGCCGACGCCTACCGCATGGCGGCTCCGAGCCGGCGGGTCGGGCGGCGTCCGGCGGGCGAGCGTACGCCGTGAGCGGTGTTCGCCGCATGTACCGGCGCGATGGTGTGCAGCTTAACGGTGCAACAGCAACGGATCGTTGGCGGTCAGGAACCGCGCCCCGATTTTGGCGTCGGCGAGCGTGACGATCAGGGCGCGCCCGCTCACGCGCACCTGCACATGCGGCAGCAGGCTTGACCACGGCTGGCCGGCGGCAAGGCTGCTGGTCTGCGCGATGCGCTGCGGCAGCAGGGCAGCGTTCTGCTGTGCCGCCTGCTCGCTCGCGTGGATCAGCACGATGCCGGTGAAGGGCTGCCCGTCGTCGCCCTGGCCGACGCCGACCGCGATCAGCGTATACGGCTGCAGGACGGGGGTGCCGGCGGGCGGGTTCCAAGCGGCGGTAATCGCCGCGCGCGCGTCGGGTTTGAGGTCGCTTGCCGCGAGCGCCTCGGCCGCGCGGTCCGGTCCCTGCGTACGGTCGGTGAAGTAGGCGCTGTAGGTGCCGAGACTTTCGAGGCCGTCGGCCGCCTGGCGGAAGTCGGCGTTCTTGAACAGCGACGAGCCGCCGTGCCAGGCGGCGATCATCTGCGTCAAACCGTCCGTCCAGAGCGCGCGCAGGACGACCTGCGGCGTGATGGCCACGCGCCCGCCGCGGCCTAGCTGGTCGAACGCCGGCGGTTCGAGCCTGGTGGTCGGGTGGATGGCGAAGTCCTCACCCCACGTATAGTAGGGCACACCGCCGCTGGTTGCGGTCTGCGCCGGCGGGCAGTCCGCGCAGCCGGCGATCTGCTGAGCCGCGGTCTGCGGGTCGAACAGCCCGCGCAGCGCCTCGTACAGGCGTGGGGGAATGCCGGCGGTGGCGTCCTGATCGACGCGGCGGTAGCCCAGATACTGTGCGAGATAGCTTGTTTGGACAGCGTAGGTGCTGAGTCCGCTGATGAACGTGGGAACGAAGCCGGTAGGAACATGCTGAGCGAGCGCGGCGATGTATGCCTGCTGTTGATCGGGATTCGCCGGGTCGGCGGGGGCGGCGATGGTGAAGATCTGGCGGATGCGCGCGAAGTCGTTGACGGTCGTTTGCTGGCGTGTCTCCGGCGTGTCGGGAATGAGTTGCAACATCGAGGCGAAGACGCCGGGCACCGCCGCGGCGACCGCGGTGGGGCTGACGCCGCCGGGCGCACGGCCATTCCCCGGCGTTGCGCTTGCCGGCCGAGCGTTCGGCCGGGAAGCAGAGCAGGCGCAGAGCAGGAGCACGGCGGGCAGCAACAGGCGCGCGGCGCTGCCGCGGTGACGGGGCAGACCGGCAGCAGTCAGCGGGATCGCCTGCCTCCGCACGGCGCGCCTACCTCACTTTCGCAGCGGTAATCATGAGCGCCGACCAGGCTCCGCCGCCCGTCGTGCCTTCTCCACTGTTGATCGGCAGCCGTGGATGTGACATTACCGTGTCACGACAGCGGCGTATACCCGCGGCCTTCACGGCATTTGGTGCAGGCAACGCTTGATCACGAGCGTAACGGCAGCCGGGCGGATCATTCATCCCGCATCCCGACGAGTGCCGCGTGCCGAGCTAGCACCTGACGACCGTGTTTGCCGCCAGCGGCTCCGAACTCAGGGCTGGAAGACGGCGGTGATGGTCAGATTGTTGGGCGGCATGGCGACGCCGCAGGGGTTGATCGTCGTGCCGTCGCAGGGACCGCCCTGCCAGCCCACGAAGCTGCTGCCGGCGCAGGGCACCGCCGTGAGCAGCATCGTATCCCCGAACAGATGCACGCCGTTCTCGCTGGGCGGGCTCACGCTGCCGCAGCCGCTCGCGTTCAGTGTCAGCGTGAAGCCCGAGAGGATGAGCGTGAGCGCCTGGGGCTGCAGCGTGAGCACCGCACTCTGGCTCGACGGGTGCGTGGCGTCGCCGCTGTAGACCGCCACCAGCGTATGCGCCGCACCGGTCAGCGGTCCGGTGCTCATGCTGGCCGTGCCGCTGCTATCCAGCGCCACGGTAGCCAGCGGGCTGCCGTCCAGCAGAAAGGTTACCGTGCCGTCGGGTGTGCCGTCGCTCACCGTGGCGCTGAGCGTGACCGCCTGTCCGGGAATGAAGGGATTGGGCTGGGCACTGAGCGTGACCGTGGTACTGACTGCCGCTGCCTGCACGTTCTGCGCGAGCACTGATGAGAGGCTGGGGGCACAGTTCGTGTCGCCATCGTAGCCCGCGACGATCGGGTGATTGCCCGCGCCGAGGTTGGCAGTGGTAAACGTCGCCTGCTGCTGGCCGCCCACGTTGCCCAGGGGCACTACGCCAAGCTGTGTCGGTGTACCAATAGCCGGGCTCAAGTCTGTGAACGTAACGCTACCGGCAGGGGTGAAGCCGGGGCAGGTGACGGTGGCCGTGAAGGTGACGCTCTGGCCCAACGCGCTCGGGTTCTGGCTGCTCGTGAGCGTGGTGCCCGTGCCCAGCCCGAGCACCACCTGCGCCAGCGGCTGTGAGCCAGACGAGCCATAGGTGCTGTCGCCGGAATAGGCGGCCGTGATCGTGTGCGTGCCGGGCAAGAGCGTCGACGCCGTAAACTGGGCGCTCGGGGAACCGCTGCCCGCCGCGGGTATTACCGGCGCGGCGCCCAGCGGCGCCCCATTGTCAAAGAAACTCACCGTACCGGAGGGTGAAACGCCGGCGAAGGCGATGACGGCTGCGGTGAAGGTGACCGGCGCTCCAAAGCTGGCCGGGTTCTGCGTGCTGAAGAGTGATACGGCCGTTCCCTTCGGTCCGCCGGCCGGCTGGATGAACTGCCCGAAGGCGCTGGGAGACAGGCCGACCGGGACGGTGGCGACGACCGTGTTGGTGAACGCGTTGATCACCGAGACATTGTTGCTGGACCGGTTCGCGACGTAGACTCGGGAGCCATCTGAGGTTACCGAAACGCCGAACGGCCCTTGCCCCGCGGGCACCGTCGCGATAACGGTGTTACTGCTCGTGTCGATTACCGAGACACTGTTGCTGGCGTCGTTGGCCACGTAGACGCGCGTACCCGCCGGGTTCACTGCCACGCCGATCGGTGTGTTTCCAACCGGAACGCTGGCGACGAGCGCATCGCTGCTGGTGTCGATCACCGCGAGGTTGTTGCCGTTAGCGACGTAAAGGCGCGTGCCCGCCGGATTCACCGCAATGCCTCCCCCGTGTATGCCCGGCACGGTGGCGACGATCGTATTGCTGCTTGTATCGATGACCAGGATGCTGTTGTCGAGGCCGCTGGAAACGTAGATGCGGCTGCCGCTCGGGTTCACGGCCAGGCTGGTTCCCCCGTTCACGCCGGACACTGTGGCGACGACGCTGCTGCTGCCGGTATCGATCACCGAGACGTGCAGCGCGCTGGCGACATAGACACGCGTGCCTGCCGGGTTCACCGCGACGCCCAGGGGAAAGATAATGTTTCCTCCAAGCGGCACGGTGGCGACGATGGTATTCGTGCTCGTGTCGATCACGGAGACAGAAACGTCGACGAGGTTGGTAATGTAAACGCGGGTTCCGCCCGGGTTCACGGCTACTCCGTCGGGATAACTGTCGGCATTGGGGATGGTGTCGATCACCGAGACGTTGTTGCTGTTCCCGTTGGTGATGTAGGCGAAGGGGCCGGCGGCGGCGGCCGGGCGCGGCGCGGCGGGTCCGGCGAGCAACGCGAACAACGCGGTGAGCAGCAACGCCAGGCAGCGCCTCGTTGGTCGCACACGGGCCTTCCTTCGCCCCACTGTCGGGGCGGCATTAGTCTGGCAGAGCCCTCAGCGGGTGTAAAGCAGGGAAGAGGGCGCAGCGGACGACATTCAGAACAGCCCGCAGCACCACGACGACAGGACTTGACGAAACGTGACAAAAGTCGTGTCGCAGGCAGTAAATCTACACATAACATCCCGATTTCGGCCCGAAAATGCGCATCGCTGTTTGACACACTAAGAACATTAGTTCTATTCTCGCGTCTGTGAACGGTTCGCCCGCTCACACCTCCCGGCGCCGCCCCCGCGCAGCGTTCCGCCGCCCCCTCCTGCGCTGCACCACGGGCGGCGGCGCCGGGGCCATGGCCAGGGAATAGGTGTTAGGGAATAGGGAATAGAGGGGAGAGCGCCGGGTTCACGCGCGAAGCCTGCCCGTGCGTCTGTCTCGTTCACCGCTCACCACTCACCCGCCACGGAGGCCCGTGCATGAACGCCGCCGCCTCAACCAGCCCCGGCACGGCACCGTCGGCCTTCGCCGTCCAGCAGCTCAGCGTGCTGGACCGGCAGCGGCTGCGCGACTACCAGCTCAACCTCGACTTCTACGCCGGGCGGCAGTGGCCCGTGCAGCGCCGCAACCTGCGCCAGCGCCGCCTGACCTTCAACTATGCCCGCACGCTGGTGGACAAGGCCGCGAGCTTTCTGCTGGCCGGCGCCGGCTTCGCCGTCGACGCCGAGTCGCCCGACGAGGCGCCGCGGGCGGCGCGCCGCGAGCGCGTGCTGCGCGACGGCTGCTTCAAGGTCATTTGGGACCCGGAGCAGCAGCGCGTGCGCATCACGGCGCCGGACATCACGGGCGTTTACGTCTGGCTCTATCCGGATGACCACCAGCGCTTCTGGCGGCTGGCGCACCGCTACACCGTGGACCCGCTCGCCATCCGCCAGCAGGAGCAGTACTACCCGCAGATCTTGCAGACGAATCAGCGCAACCCGACGATCACCGAGGTCTGGACGGACGAGACCTGGGAGATCTGGCACGACGGCACGCTGATCGAGCAGCGCGCCAACCCGTACGGCTTCATTCCCTACGTGGTCTATCCGAACCTGCGCCGGCCCAAGCAATTCTGGGGCGAAAGCGACCTCGCCGCGATCCGCGAGCCGTGCGTCGAGTTGAACCGGGCGCTGACGCAGCTTTCGGCGATTCTGGAAGTCTCGGGCAACCCGATCACGATCCTCGAAGGGATCACCGACTCAAAAGACATCGCCATCGAGCCGGGCGCGATCTGGGAGATGCCGCCGGGCACAAAAGCCTACCTGCTCTCTCTGGTCGAACACGGCGGCATCAGCATCCATCTGGACTACATCGAGCTGCTGTATCGCACGCTGCACGACCTGGGCGAATCGCCCCGCGCGGCCTTCGGCGGCCACGGTGAAAGCGGCGCCCGCTCCGGTGTGGCGCTGGCGATCGAGTTGGACCCGCTGATCAAACGCGTGCAGCGCAAGCGGCTGATCCGCGCCGCGGCCTTCCGGCAGCGCAACGCGCTGGCACTGCGGCTCTGGGAGCAGTTCACGGGCGAGGCGATGGCGCCGTATCGCTCGCGCATCACCTGGGGGCCGCTGCTGCCGACCGACCGGGCGCGCGACATCCTGGACGAAGTGGCACTGGTGAACGCGGGCATCCACTCCCGCTCACGCGCCGCGGCGAACCTGGGCGACGCCGACCACGGCACCGACTTCGCCGCCTGGCTGGCCGAGAACCAGCGCATCCAGGCCGAAGGCGGCGCTGTCGAGGCGGCGGCGGCGGAGCGCATCGCCGTGGGCTGATCGCACTGGCCCTCATAACCCCCGTCCCCCTTCTCTCCCATGCACACGGGTGCAGGAGATCTGCCGCCTATCAAGAGCGTATGGGAGAGAAGGGGCGATCCGGCGGCGAGCGTTTCGTTACGGCCTTCGGTTAACCGATCGCTCGCAGATCCGTCGAAAGCGCACAAAACCAGCGCAACATCGGCGCTAATCGCCTGCAAACACGCCGATCTTCGCCTCAGCACCTCAGGATCGCCCCTTGTATGTCTCTGACTCCGTAGACTTGACCCATGGGAGCGC
>CALFMN010000081.1 GCA_937879875.1 uncultured Chloroflexota bacterium
TACGCCTCCAAACCATCCGCATACACCCTCACCCACAACCTTGGGCCATACCCGTGTCGCCCGTCAGGCTTGACAGACGATTCTGCACGCGCTATAGCTTGGCGGGATTGGCGGATGGAGCAGAGACGGTATCGGGGCATACCCCTAAAAATTTGCTAATTGACACGGTTGCAACGCACATGCAAGACTCTCTTCATGGTCCTGCGACGTGGTGTCCGGGTGGCGGAATGCACGCCCGCGAACTGTATCGATGAGACGTGCGAGGGACAGCCGGTGAGCGTTGCCTGTGCGCCGGCGCCGGCTGAGGTGCGGCAACGATCGCTGCTGGTTGCCAATGGCAGCTTCCGCTGGCTGTGGTTGGCGCATCTCATCTCGATGTTCGGCGATGGCCTCTACACCGTCGCTTTGCCGTGGCTTGTCTACAAGCATACCGGTTCCGGCGTGGCAACGGCGATCACGCTCGCCGCCGGCGCCATTCCGTACATCATCGTCAGCCCGATCGCCGGTGTCTACGTGGATCGCTGGAACCGACGGCGTACGCTGATCGGCGCCGATCTGCTGCGGGCGCTGATTCTGCTGCTGTTTCCGCTGGCCCTGCTGGCGGGGTTTAATCTGGCGCTTGTGCTCATCCTGGCGATCGTCTTGCCGGCCATCGGCCGTTTTTTCGTACCGGCGCAGCGCGCCACCACGCCCGGCCTGGTGAGTGCGGACGAGTTGCTCGGCGCCAATGCGCTGATGGAGGGCGCCGGCCAGGCTGCCTACATTGTCGCGCCCGCGATCGGCGGTGTGTTGATCGCGGCGGCGGGCGCGGTGTCGCTGCTCTTCATCGATGGCGCAACCTTTGTTGCTTCGGCGTTGCTGCTTGGACTGGTGGCCTTTCCCGGCGGCATGCGGCGGCGCGACGCGCAGGGCGGCTTCCGCGCGTCGCTCGCCGAGGGATTGCGCACGACCTGGCGCACGCCGGCGCTGCGCACGCTCAGCCTGCTGGTGGCCTTCGTGATCTGTTTCTTCGCCACCGTGCCCGCGCTGCTGCCGCTGTGGGTGGGCAGCGGGCGGCCGGGAGCCTACGGCCTGCTTTTCGCCTGCTTCTCGGTGGGCTCGGTGCTGGCGAGTCTGGCGCTGTCGCGCTGGGGACGTGCGCTGTCCAGGGGAACGCTGGTCGTTGCCGGCGTGTTCGGGATGTGCGCCGGTACGGTCGCCTTCGCGGCTTCGTACAGCGCGGCAGCCGCCGCCGTGGCGCTGGCCACCTTCGGCGCCGGCCTGAGCGCCTACAACATCGGCGTGCTGACGTTGCTGCAACGTTTCAGCCCGCCCGAGGTCATGGGACGCGTGCTGGCCTTCAACGATACCTTCGCCTGGTCACTGCGGCCGCTGGCCGTGCTGGCCGCGGGAGTGCTGGCCGACGCCGCCGGCGTACACGCGACGCTGGCCATTGTCAGCATCGGTCTGCTAGTATGTGGCATCGCGGCGCTTGCCGCGCAGCCGTTGCGTGAGCCCGTCCGGGTGGCGGCGTAAGCAGGAGGCGGCAGCGGCTCGCTGTGGCCGTGGTGAGGTCTGACGAGCAGAGGTTGGCGGAACTGGACGTTTTGCGAGGGTGTTACCGCACCCCCGGGAAAGGAGTCCAGTGTATGGCCCTGTGGTAGATGGTGCACCGGTTGGTCAGAACGTTGTCACCGTTCTGCCGTGAACGTCTAGCGGGTTTCCCGAGTATTAGAACCTCGTCCAGTTCCGCCAACCTCTGCCCTGCAGTCCTCCTGTCATCTGTAGCTTGGTGCGCCCGCTGCATAGCGTAAGCCCATGTGAGCCAGCTAGCTCCTATGCCACCATATGCATGGCGTCCGGGCGAATTGCCCATAGCTCCGTCCAGATGCTCAGAAACACCTCCACGACCTCGGGATCAAACTGCGTGCCGGAGCAGCGACGAATCTCCGCTACGGCTGCCTCCGGTGGCATCGCCCGGCGGTAGGGGCGGTCCGTGGTGATCGCGTCAAACGTGTCGGCCACGGCAAAGATGCGGGCGCCCTGCGGGATCTGCTCCCCTTTGAGACCGTGGGGATAGCCCGCGCCGTCGAAGCGCTCGTGATGCGCCTGCACCAGCGCCGCGGCCGACTTCAAGAACTCGATGTCGCGCAGAATGCCGAAGCCGATCTCGGCGTGCGTGCGCATCTCGACCCATTCGGCATCATCCAGCGCTCCCGGCTTTTGCAGCACGGCGTCGCGGATGCCGATCTTGCCGACATCGTGCAGCAGGGCGCCGCGAGCGATCGTCTCCCACTCGATCGAGTTGCGCTCGATCCCGAGCTGCTCCGCCAGGATCTGGCTGTAGGCCGAGACGCGGTAGGAGTGTCCCTGCACCTCGTTGTCGCGCGCGTCCAGCGCGCCGACCAGCGCCTCGAGCGTGCCGCGGTAGGTCGAGAGCACCTGGTCGTTCGCGGTCTGCAAGCGCGCCGCGAGTTGGATCAGGTCGGCGTTCTTCTGGCGCAGATCCTCCACGCTGCGCGTGGTGTGCGCGAGGTACTGCCGCCAGGCGAGGTGCATGGCGACGATGGGCAGGGCAAACACGAGCAGTTCGTACAGTCCAGCGTAACGGTAGGCCACGGCCACGCCCGTGCCGACGGGACCGAGCAGCAGGGTTTGCGGCAGCATCCAGCGGAAGCGCTCGCGCCAGATCGCAAGCGGCCGGCCACCTGCACTCGCCGCGGTGACCAGGCAGAGCGGGATGACGTTCGCGAGATACAGTGCCGCGCTGGTAAGCAGACCGAAAGCGAGTAGGTACAGCGGTGCGCTCCCGCTGGCGGGCACCAACATCTGCCCGGCGAGCCCGCTCATCAGCCCGGCCGCGGTAAATGCGCCCGCGTTGTAGGGGCAGCGCCAGCCATGCGCGTGCGGTCGCGACTCGCTGGCTGCGGCCGAAGCGAGCCCCACCATCGCCGCACCGAGCGGCCCACTCAGGAAGGCGGCAGCGACAATCGGCAAGGGGCTCAGCGAAAACTTGTTGCCGTAGGCCGGCAGCGGTACGGCGCCGATCAGCACGGCGATCAGCGCCAGAACCAGCGGGAAGCTCGTGGGGTGGACGAAATACTCTCGCGCCCCGGCTGCCAGAATCAGTGCGCCGAGCGCCGCCATGCCCAGTGACAGCAGCGCGACCAGGCGCGGATGCGCCTTCCCCGGTGAGGCCGGCGCGGGAGAGGGAACAGCCACGGCCGCCGGCGCAGGACGCGCGACCACCGGGCCGATTCGTCGCTCGCTCTCGGGGCGAGGCGGGGCTGAGAGCACGATCCTGACCTTCCGACACGCTCTGCTGACAGAGCTTCACCGTAGAGATCGCAGAACCCCCGCGTCCCTTTAGGTGATACCGATAAATGCAAGTAAACTGTCATAGGGATAGCCCCTAAACCGGTGCCGCCTGGCTCGTTCCGTTACTGTTCGGCACGCGAGCATGTGCAGACCCCGGCGTCCGGCACGTATCTGCCGGAGCCGGGGTCTGGGTGGAACCCTGTACGGGTTTCCGGCCTAGCGGAAGAGCTTATGGAAGAGATACCCCATGCAAAAGCCGATCGTAAGTGCGCCGGCGGGGTGCGCCTTGCAGAAATGCATCAGGTCACTCCACATATCGCCGGCGCTGTGCTGTTCGATGTAGTCGGCGCCGCTCTCCAACGGCCTGGCCGCCGCCGCGACGGCGCGGTCGGCGCCGGGCACCGGCGCGTTTGTCGCCCGCTCGCGCATCATGCTCGCCACGTCACGCAGGGCGCCGGCGGCTTTCGCCTTCTGCTCTTCGATCATGCCGGCGTCGTCGCGAGCGCCGTTTTCCGAGGTGTTGGAGGCATGAGATTGCGCCATGGCCCGGTATCCTTTCCTGCTGCATCGACTTTGGCCGCTGCAATCTTCGGGTTGCTGACTGATTGATAGCGTCACCGCTGTACGAGTGCATGCTTCGGTCGAGGTATCCGCGCGACACACCGCGCTAACCCTGGATCTGCGGGCGGAGCAGCGAGTCAGAGTGCCGGCACGCCGCCCCAGCTGGCGCTGACGGGCTCCGGCGCCTCATCGCGTTTATCCATGCCGTAGTCGCGGACAATCTCTGCCACGCTGATGCGGTAGCCGGCGAACAGCTCACCGCGTCCCCGCAGCTGCGCCTGCTGATGCCCAGCATGCTCGCGCCAGCGCAGGATCGCCGCCTCGTCGCGCCAGAACGAGAGCGAGACGAATTTGCCGGGGTTGTAGACGCTTGCGAAGCGCTCGACGGAGATGAAGCCGTCGATCTGCTCCAACTCGGCGCGCAGCCCGACCGCGAGTTCCAGGTAGTCCTGCGCCCGCCCCGCGTTCGGCTCAACCTGAAAGATCACCGCGAGCATCTGTGTTCGCCTCCTATTTCATCGCGTCCGACCGGGATGATCGCCACCCCTTCGCTCATCTCAATATCAGTGCGGCAGCGCGGTGACGAGCCAGCGGTGCGGTGGCGCCATCTTCTGCCAGTGGCCGAGCGCCCATTCCACCGCCTCTCCCTGGTAGAACCAGTCCCCGATCGGCGCCTCGATACTGGTCCAGAGCGCGGCGAAACGCAACAGCCGCTCGCGGGCGGGGTCGAGATCGGCATACCCGGCCGGCGTGCGCTTGAACTCCTCGCTGCGTGCGGGATAACCGGCGCCTTCTAACTGCGCCACGATGCTCGCGAGCGCGGCGCCATCGAACCCGGGCGAGTTGAGCAGTAATCATCATAGCGTCTGAACCGTCGCACTCCGACTGCCTACCGCGGAAGCGCTAGAGTGGATCTGCGCCATGCGTCATGTAGTCGTACGGCGTTGAAACATCCGCATTCGTAGCCGTACGATGCGATCTGCAAGGTTTTCGTCGCTGTTCGCCACTAAGAGCCTATCCCGCTAGGCATGAGAGTTGACCATACTGGGAGGTGAAACCAG
>CALFMN010000082.1 GCA_937879875.1 uncultured Chloroflexota bacterium
GGAGCCGTGCCGTTGTCTCGCCGGCAGCTCGATCCCCGTTTCACCGTGGCAGCCGTCTATGTCGCGGCGCAGTTCATGAGCGCCATGGACTCCACGATCGTCAACGTGGCGCTGCCGACGCTCAGCAGCCGCTTCAACGTCACCGGCGCCGCGATCGACGGCGTGATCGTCGGCTATCTGATCAGCCTCGCGGTCTTCATCCCCGCCTCCGGCTGGCTGGGCGACCGCTGCGGCACCAAGCGCGTCTTTTTGGGTGCCCTGCTGATCTTCAGCCTCGCCTCGGCGCTGTGCGGCCAGGCGCAGAGCTTCGGCGAGCTGGTCGCGTTCCGTGCCCTGCAGGGCGCCGGCGGCGGCATGCTCACGCCCGTCGGCATGGCGATGCTGTTCCGCACCTTCCCGCCGGAGCAGCGCGTGCGCGCCTCACGCATTCTGGTGATTCCAGGCATCATCGCGCCGGCGAGCAGCCCCGTGCTCGGCGGCCTGATCGTGGACAAGCTCTCCTGGCGCTGGGCGTTCTACGTCAACGTGCCGGTGGGCTGCGCGGCGCTGCTCTTCGGCCTGCTGTTCCTGCGCGAGCACCGCGAGCAGTCCGCCGGGCGCTTCGACCTGCCGGGCTTCCTGCTGGCGGGCACGGGCTTTCCCCTGCTGATGTACGCCGTCACCGAGGGGCCGTCGCGCGGCTGGGGGTCGACCGGCGTGCTGCTTTCGGCAGCGGCGGGCGTGCTGCTGCTGGCCACGTTCGTCGCGGTCGAGCTACGCGCGGCCGAGTCGATGGTGCAGTTGCGCCTGTTCGGCAACCGTCTCTTCCAGAGCTGCACCACAACCTCGATGACGGCCAGCGCCGCCTTTCTCGGCGTGCTGTTCGTGACGCCGCTGTTTTTGCAGGAGGCGCGCCACGACTCCGCGCTCGCATCCGGTCTGACCACATTTCCCGAGGCGATCGGCGTGGTGCTGTCGATGCAGCTCGTGGCGCGGATCTATCCGCGCATCGGGCCGCGGCGGCTGATGGCGGCCGGCATGCTCTGGGTAGCCGTGATGATGGCGCTGCTCAACTTCGTCGGCCTTGGCACGAACGCCTGGCTGATCCGCCTGTTGATGTTCCTGGTCGGCACGGGTATGGCCTACGTCTTCCTGCCCAACCAGGCGGCCGGCTTCGCCACGATCGCGCCGAGCGCGATGGGCCGCGCCTCGACGCTGTTCAACGCGCAGCGCCAGCTCGGCGCCGCCACGGGCGTGGCCCTGCTCAGCAGCGTGCTGGCGATCGCGGGGCCGCAGCGACACGATGCGAGCGGCGCGGCGCACCCGCACGCCGCGGCCTATCACGCGGCATTTCTTGCCGCCGCAGCGCTGGCGGTGCTGGCCGCGCTGCTGGCCCTGCGCGTGCCCGACCGCGACGCCGCCGCGACGATGCGCCGCAACGCCGCGGGCGAAACGCCGGCGCCGGCGCACAACGAGCCGGTATTGGTCGAAGGCGGCTGAACGCGAGACACCGGACGGCGGACGCACCGTCCAGCCGTCGGGCGCAAGGTCGCTACGCCTCGTACACGACCTCGCCGCCGACCACGGTCAGCGCCACGGCCGTGTCGCGGATCTGCGCGGCAGGCATGCGCTCCAAATCTTCGCCCAGCACCACCAGGTCGGCCAGCTTGCCCGGCTCGAGGCTGCCCTTGCTCGCTTCTTCGAACGAGGCGTAGGCGCCGTTGATCGTGTACATGCGGATCGCCGTGGTCAGGTCCACACGCTCGTCCGGGCCGCAGACCTGGCCGTCCAGCGTCGCCCGCGTCAGGCACTGCTGAATGCCGAACAGCGGGCGGTAGTCGGTCACCGGCGCGTCCGAGCTGCCCGCCGGCCGCACGCCCATGCCGATCAGGCTGCGCGCGGGGAACATCGTGTCGGCGCGGTGCTGGCCGTAGTTGCGGATGTAGCCGTCGCCGAACTCCCAGAAGAAGGCGGGCTGGATCGCCGGCACGATGCCCTGCGCCGCCACGCGCCGCTGCAGATCCGGCGGGCAGATGCCGCAGTGCTCGATGCGATGGCGCAGCCCCTCCCGCGGAGACTCGCTCTGGGCGCGGGCCATCGCGTTCAGCGTCTGCTCGATCGCGCGGTCGCCCAGCGCGTGCACCGTGCACTGAAAGCCCTGGCGATGGGCGCGGCCGATCAGGTCGTCCAGTTCGTCCTGGCTCCAGTACAAAATGCCGCGGTCGTCGGAGTTCGACGTATACGGCTCGCGCGTGGCCGCGGTGGGGCCGCTGCTGGAGCCGTCGGTGATCACTTTGAACGCGCCCAGCCGCAGTCGCTCGTCGCCGAAGCCGCTGTGCAGGCCGGCATTCAGCATGCCGATCAGCGCGTGCTGCTTGCTGTTCACGGTGGTGAAGGCGTAAAGGCGCACCTTGATCTCACCCGCCGCGACCAGGTCCTGGCAGGGCACGAAGGCCGGCCCCACCAGCCCGCCCGCGTCGTGCACGCTGGTGCCGCCCGCCGCCAGATAGGCCGCGTTCGCGCCCAGCAGCCCCTCGCGCAGCTCCTCGCGCGAGAGGCCGGAGACGTTGTGCACCGGCGCCGAGGCCGTCTCGTAGCAGACGCCGAGCAGCCGGCCATCGGTGCGGTCGTAGCGGCCGCCGGGTGGGTCAGGCGTGCCGTCTGCAAGGCCGGCGAGCGCCAGCGCGGCGCTGTTCACGGAGGTGATGTGGCCACACGTCCGGGTGAAGATCACCGGGTGCGCCGGCGCCACCACGTCCCAATCGTCGCAGTTGGGGTGGCGCTGCTCGGCCAGGCGCGACTGGTCGTAGCCGCGGCCGCGAATCCACGTTCCGGCCGGCTGGCGCGCCGCGCGCTCGCGCACCGCCTCCTGCAGCGCCACGATCGACTGCATGCCCGGCGCCTTGCAGTCGATCATCGCCATCGCCGTGCCGACGCTGGGAAAGTGCGCGTGCGCGTCGATCAGGCCGGGCAGCACGGTGCGGCCCGCAAGCTCGACGATGCGTGTACCTGGCCCTGCCAACGCCCGCACGCTCGCCACGCTGCCCGTGGCCATGACGCGGCCGCCGCCCACGGCCACCGCCTCGGCGATGTCGTTGCTCGGGTTCACGGTATGAACGTTGCCGCCGGCAAAGATCAGGTCGGCGCGCTCGGGCAGGGGCTGGCTGGTCATGGTTTGTCGCTCCACGGAAGGCTTCCGTGGACAGCGTACAGGCGGCGA
>CALFMN010000083.1 GCA_937879875.1 uncultured Chloroflexota bacterium
CCCATCCCCCGGCCCCTTCCCCCAATAATAGGGGAAGGGGAGATCTGGCAGCGCGAGTGCGGGGCTGAAGGCGCGGTCTCGAGGCCACGTGCAGGGGCGCATGGCGTGCGCCCTTCGCGGCGGCCGAAGCCGCGACCAACCGTGCCGGATAACCCGTCGCGCATGGGGATCGCTTCCCGCCGGATCGCCCCTCTCTCCCATACGCTCTTGGATGGCGGTGGATCTCCCACCGCCGGTGTATGGGAGAGAGGGGATGGGGGAGTGAGGGCCACCCGCGGCCGTCCGCCCCATCCCGACTCCCGACCGCCTCACTTGGCCGCGTCGTCGTTGCTTTGCTTCACGGCGTCATCAAGCAGTTGCTTCGCGCTCTTGCTCGGGTCGGAGAGTGCGGCCACGATCGCATCGCTGATATGGTTACGCGTAGTTTGGTAGCTGCGCACGGCCGGCTCGGAGCGGCCATACTGCTGCACCTGCAACGCCACGGCGTACTGCGGCAGCTTCTGCACCTGCGCCTGCACGCGCGGGTCGGTGAGGCCCGAGGTGCGGATCGGCAGATAGCCCGACGATACGCTCCAGTCCGGGTTGACCTCTTTGCTGGAGAAATACTTCATGAACAGCCAGGCGGCGAGCTGCTTCTCCGGGCTGCTCTTGAACATGGCGATGTCGGCGCCGTTGATCACGGCCGCGGGCGGCTGGCCGACACCGTGCGGCGGCGCGGCCACGTTCCAGTTGAAGCCCTTGCCGTCGTTCTTCACTTCCTGCTGGTAGTAAGGCAGCCCGGCGCTGGTGCTGAAGGTGAAGGCGGCTTTCGCGTTGCCGAAATCGGTCTGGTCGGCGAACTGCTTGGCGACCTGGTAGCCGGAGCCGTCCTTGATGATCTGCTGGAAGAAGGCCAGCGAATCGACGCCCTGCTGGTTGTTGAAGACCCACTTCTTCTGATCGTCGCTGATCTCCTGCCCGCCGCGTGAGAAGACCATGTTGGCGAACAGTGACGGCTCGACGCCGATCGCGTAGCCCTTCATGTCGCCCTTCGTCACGGCCTTCGCCGCCTTCAAAAAGTCGTCCCAGGTCTGCGGCACGTCCACGCCCGCGGCCTTGAGCGCGTCGGCGTTGTAGTACATCAGCTCGATGCTCTTCGTGAAGGGAAACGAGAGCATCTTGTTGTCGTTGCCAGGGTAGAAGTTGTCGTAACGGTAGGCCTGCAGGATGTCGGCGTAGTCGTCCTTCGGCAGGCCGTACTTCTGGCTCTTCACGTAGTCGTCGAGCGGGATGATCACATTGGCTTGCTGATACTCGGCCACCTGGTTCGGATAGGCCACGGCCATGTCCGGCGCCTGGCCGCCGGTGATCGCGGTCTGCAGCTTCTGGAACAGATCGTCGTAGTTGCCGACGTACTGCGCGTTGATCTGGATGTTCGGGTTCTTGGACTGGAAGTCCTGGATCAGCGAAGCAAGCTTCTTGCCGTTGGGGCCGTCGGGCGTCTGCGTGTGCCAGAACGTAATCGTCACGGGCTTGCTGATCGTGACGTTGTCGATGGCGCTGCCGCTGCCGGCCGCACCGCCCAGCGCCTTGTCCGCCGCGACCACGCCAGGCGTCACCGTGACGTTGCCGCCGGTGGCCGCCGTGCCGCCCGCTGCCGGGCTGCCGCCGACCGCCGGGGCGCTGACGGTCCCGGCCGTCGCCGTGGTCGTCGCGCTGGCGGCGCTGGCGCCTGTTGTGGCCGATGCCGCCACGGAGGCCGATGCGGCGGCTTTCGTCGCGCTGGCGGCGCCGTTGCTGTTGTTGTTACTGGAGCTGCAGGCCAGCGCCAGCGTGAGCGCCGCGCCCAGCAGCAGCGGCGTCAGCAGGCGGTGGGTGCTGGTGCCAAATCCTCGGTGCATCACGCACTCCTGCGCGGTGTCCGCCGCCGCGTATCTGCCGGGTGTTCCGGCGCGATGCGGCAGGCGGCTGGCGTTCATCTATGTCAATCGATGCCCCGCTTGCGGGATAGGCAGCGATCGGTTTTCGCCTGCCTTCTCTTCGTCGTTTCCTCCTCCGCCTTCGCGCAATCGTCGTCGGCGCGTTTCCCTGCCAGCGTGCCCGATCCGCGCCGCTGCCTCAACGTCCCCGCCGGCGCTCAGCCTTTGAGGCCGGACGAGGCGAACCCCTCCATGAACTGCCGCTGCGCGAAGAAGTAGAGCACGACGATCGGCGCGATCGTGAAGGCCGAGGCCGCCATCAACAGCGCCGGCTCGGTCGTGTCCGAGTTGATGAAGACCGAGAGGCCAAGCTGGATCGGGCGCAGACTCTCGCTGTTGGTGACGATCAGCGGCCAGAGCAGGCTGTTCCACGAGCCGAGGAAGGCGAACAGCATCACCGCGGCCAGCGGCCCTTTGGAGAGCGGCAGCACGACGTTGAGCAGCGTGCGCAGATGGCCGGCGCCATCAAGCGCGGCCGAGTCGTAGAGATCCTGCGGCAACTGGTCGAAAAACTGGCGCAGCAAAAAAATGCTGAACACGCTCGACGCCCACGGCACGATCAGCGCCCAGTAGCTGTTCAGCAAGTGCAGCTTCGTCACGATGATGAAGTTGGGAATGATGATCGTTTCAAAGGGGATCATCAGCGTGGCGAGGAAGAGAATGAAGAGCACGTTGCGGAAGTAGAAGTCGATGCGGGCGAAAGCATAGGCGGCGAGCGTGCTGGTAACGACGACACCGGCCACGACGCAGAAGCAGATAAAGAAGGTGTTGACGAAGTAGCGCGCGAACGGCGCCGCCTGCCAGGCCGCGGCGTAGTTGCTGAAGTGCCAGACGGAAGGCAGCAGCGTCGGCGGATCGCGCAGCGCTTCGGAGCGCGTTTTGAACGAGGTGAGCAGCATCCAGACGAAGGGAAACGCCGCGAACATGGCGCCCGCGATCAACACGAGATAGCGCAAGCCACGCTTCAGCAGGCGCGCCGCCGTCAGGCCGCGCTCGCCCGCCACCGCGCCGCTGCGTTGTCTGCCGAGTGCGAGGTCACTCACGGCGGATGGCCCTCACCCCCCCGTCCCCCTCTCTCCTATACCCAGGCTGCGGGAGATCCGCCACGGATCAAGAGCGTATGGGAGAGAGGGGCGATCCGGTGTACAGCGGCCCGCAAGGACGTTGGGATAGCCAGCGCTGTGGGTCGCGCCCGCGGGCGCAAAGGGCGCACGCCATGCGCCCGTACAGATCTGCGAGAGCCCCCCACCTTCAGCCGTGATACACCGTACGTAGATCTCCCCTTCCCCTATTATTGGGGGACTGTCTCTTATACACATCTGACGCTGCCGACGATCTTACGCGTGTAG
>CALFMN010000084.1 GCA_937879875.1 uncultured Chloroflexota bacterium
GACGCCCGTCGCCTGGCCGCGTGAATGCGTGGCGAACTTTTGGCACCTTACTTAGTGAGTCACGCGGCAAAAGGCTGGTGACAGATGCCCGGTGATGAGATGCTCGCCGCGCAGTGGAGGAGCGGGGCCATGGCGCGGGCACCGAAGGAGTCGCTCCGTGCGGTCACGGCGGCGGAGCGGGAAGGGCTGCAGCGCCTGCATGCGGCCGGCAGCGAACGCGTCGATCACGTGCGGCGGGCGACAGCGCTGCTCGCGGTGGCACAGGGACACAGTTTCGCCCATGCCGCCCGGCAGGCGGGCTTCCACAGTGCCAGTACGGTCACGGGCCTGGTGCTGCGCTTCAACGCGCAGGGACTCGAAGCGCTGCACAGCGGTGCCGGTCGCGGACGCAAGCCCGTGTATGACGCTGCGGCGCGGGCCCGGATCGTGGCCACGGCCCCGCGCCCGCCCGACCGCACGCGGGACGGCACAACGCAAACGGCAGCGCGGCGGCGTCACGGCGACCGATCCGCGCACCGCGGAAAAAAGGGGCTGATCGCGTTGGCCTGGCGGCTGGGCGAAGCGGCCGGCGTGCCGGTGTGGTGCCAGGCTGAGGCGGGGCCCTAGCAAGCCGTCCCGCCGCCGGGCGCGGCCTGGCAGCCCGGCGCGAAGCCCGCCCGGCGGCCGCATGCGTCCATCCGCGGCGGCACGGCGAAGTTGCTGACGCTGTTCCCTCCGGCGACGGGCACGGTCCGTGCCAAGGGCGTGAGGATCTCCGGGCAGTTGAGCGTATGCTGGCCGAGGTAACCAAGAAGCAGACCAATCTGGCACATGCCATTGCCAATCTTGATGACGCAGAGGCAATGGAGCCGCTGACGAGAGAACTCTCAATCTTGAGTGAGCAGAAGCGCCGCCTGCTCTCCGAACGCGACGCAGTGCTCGCACGCGCCGGGGAGTGGAAGCGTGCTGAAGACCGGCTGCATGATGTCGAGGCATGGATCGGAAAGCTTTCGACGTTAGTTGACGATCTCGATTGTGGCAGAAGGCGGCAGGCACTCGATGCTTTGGGGATCGCGGTCCGAGTGTTCGGGATTGAAGAGTCCCCCCGCTTCGTGATCACCGCGGCATTGCCGTTTCCGGCTGCGCCGCCGACTGCCGCTCCGGATGCAATTGTCTTCCCATCCAGTCGAGGATGAAGCCGAAGCGGTCGCGGCGATGGCGCCGCCGGCCGGCGCGTGCTGTCGGACACACCCGACAGAATGCGACGCGACTACGGGCAGGTGAGCGTCCGGTTCCAGGAGGGCAGCCAGTTGTTGGCGAGCCACTCGACCAGGTCGCGCGTACCGTAGTACTTGATGGTGCCGAACTCCTCGAATGCGAGGGCGGCTTTGTCCACCTTGAGGCCGGCGTTCCGCGCGTAGCGGGTAAGCTGTGCAAGGAGCTGGTTCCGCGCGCTATCCGTCTTCGAGGTTGCATCGGCCGCAACGACGAGACAGTCGATGCCCTCAACATTCAGATGGGCGATGTCAAACGTCTGCGACATTTCGAGTCCTCCGGAGTTGCTGAAGCTGCTTGCTTACCGTTTCCTCGTGAGCGTGCTCCAAAGCGCAGCGCTCAACACGGTGCTCATGATGCCGGCGAAGGCGATGTAACCGGGGTAGTGCTTGGTTGCCCGATGCACCAGCTTACTTACCGCGTCGCTGAAGACGGCGCTGGCGCCCAGTTCCGCAAGACACTCGGGACACAAGAACATTTCCTTACCTCCAGCTGCAGGCCCGCAGGTTGTCGAGGTTGTCGACGGTGGTGTCGTCAGGGTGGGTCCGGATGAAATTGCGACCGCACTGGCTGCAGGAGTATTTGCTCACGCGGGCGGTCCGGTTGCCCGCCTGCGTGTAGTACGCCTCGCCGATGCCCAGGGCGCGGAGTACCTGGTCGACGGTTTGCCGGTTAGTTGCGTGGTTCGATTGTTCGTCGATGCCGACGGCCACGACGTGCTCGGCCCTGCCTGACGAGCACGATTCCATGTCGACGCAGACAATGCGATGAGCAGCCATTGATTCGTCCTCCCTGTCGGTATACCGACTCGCAAGTGTTTGCTAGAGTGTACACTGCCCCACGTCGGTTGTGTCAACTGCGCCGACAGTATTCTGTTTACTTCACCGACAACACGGGGTACGATGGCACCCGCGAACACCCGCTTGGGAGATGACGGCTTGGCCCTGGCAGACCAGATTCGGCGTCGGCGGCAAGAGCAAGGTTTGAGCCTCGCAGAGCTCGCGCGGCGGGCTGAAGTGTCGCGAGCCTATTTGCATCAGCTCGAAAACGGAACGGCTGAGAGCAATCCGAGTGCGAAAATGCTGTATCGCATTGCCTTTGCGCTGGGAACCTCGGTTGGCGAGCTGATGGAAAAGCAGCTCGCCAGCAGCGGCGAGGAGCTGACCGATGTCCCGGATGCGCTGCGGGAATTCGCACTCGCTGAAGGACTTGGCGACGATGAGGTGAGGATGCTCGCCAGCATCAAGTACAAGGGGCGTCGTCCCGCCACGGTCGACGACTGGCGGTTTTTATACGCGTCCATCCAGCGCAGTGTTTTGCCCGCCGAGGAACGCTAGTGTCTAGACGTTCCTGGCGCAGCACGTCTGCTCGGCTTCTCACAGAGCGTTTCCGCGTCTCGGATGCGGGAGACGCAATGGTGCAAGCGGCACGTGGACTCCTGAGAGAGGCGGAGATCGAGACCGCGCCGGTGGACCTGCCACTGGTCGCCTCCTATCAGGGGGTGAGAGCAGTCGAGACCGTGGAGATGAACCACGCAGGCCGGCTTGTCCCCAAGGGCGCCGGCTTCGTTGCCCAGGTGAACGCCGCGCACCCCCGTGGTAAGCACAACTTCACCCTCGGTCATGAAGTCGGGCACGCCCTCTTACTGCAGCACGCACACGAGCGTCGGCTCGTTGAAGACATCACGACGGGTACGTTTGACGGGAGCGAGGAAGAATATCTTTGCGATCTCGCGGCCGCCGAGCTCCTCATGCCAATGCACCTCCTTCGGCCAATGGCTGCGGAGCTGGGGTGTTCCCTCACCACGGTCGTTGAGCTCTCCGGACGGTTTCACGCATCACGAGAGGCGACGGCCCGGCGCCTTGTAGACGCGAACCTCTGGCCATGTGCACTAGCTCTGTGGAACTGGAGTTATAAGCCAGCGCAGGCGCGGATGGTTGGCGCTCTTAGGCTTCCCGGGTTCGAGGAGCTGGGGCCTGAGCGGAAGCTTCGCCTGCAGTACGCCGTCGCGAATCCAGACTTCGGCCAGTACCTGCATCGGTACCTGGCGGTTGAGCCAGACGGACACCTCATGCGCTGCTTCTCCGAAGGGGTCAGCGTGCAAGGTACAGAGAAGCTGAAGTTCGACAAAGGATATCGGAGCTTCTTCGTGACGGCCGTTCGTCGTGAATACATAGTCGGGAGCGAACTCGTTCGCGACGTGCTCTCCCTGCTCCTCACCGAGGAGACTCCGAGCGAGCTCTGCTTCCAGCCAGACTTAGAGCCCATCCCAGTAGGTCCGTTCAGCCGCCAAACTCACGCCTGATTTGGTCGGCGCGAACGCCTATCGGGATAGGCTCTTAGGGTTTGGTTCCGGCGAGTGGTCCGAGTAACTGAGTGGATGACGGAATGGGAACGGCCTCGAAGCGTCCTGAGCCCTATGATGAACGCATGCCATATCCTGCCAGCCAGCCCGTGGCCCCCACCGACAGCGGCGAGGCGCTTGTTCAGCTCAACGCGGTAGATAGGACCGGAGAGGGTCAAGCAGTTCGTATTCTGACAATGGATGCGCTGAGTGGGCTGCGCGCCATTGCCGATAAGACCGTGCAGGTGTGCTTGACCTCACCGCCCTTTTATCTGCTGCGTCGGTACGGCACGTCGAGCGTGTGGCCGGATGGGTGGCACGGCGAACTCGGCCACGAGCCGCATCCAAATGAGTTTGTGCGGCATCTGCTGTTTGTGTTCGATGAGGCGTGGCGTGTCCTGCGCGATGACGGCTGTCTCTGGGTCAACCTAGGGGACACCTTCAACAACAAGCAGGGGAAGAAGGGCACCACCAACGCGCCGGACGGGAGCAAGGGCCGCTTCGCCGCAGGCGGCCGTGGCTATGCCGACTCCCTTCGCCAGCAGCCCGAGTTCTTCAAACACTACATCCCGGGGGTTCCCCACAAGTCGGAGCTGGGCGTGCCGTTCCGATTCCACCTGGCGATGACCGATCCGGAGTTCCGGCGATTCGTTGGCGCCGCGAACGGCCCGCAGTGGGTCTGCCGGCGAACGGTCATTTGGGCCAAGTCGTCGGTGCGCATCGACGAGCAGGTGGCCGAGGGCAACGCCATGCCCGAGCCGACGCTCGATAGGCCGTCCCGCAACTATGAGTTCCTTTTCCTATTCACGAAGCAGCCCGATTACTACTTCGACCGGACGGCAATCGATGTGCCTTCCCGCTCAAGCAGGCAGCGAGGCACCAAGGCAAACGCGGGCTCAGTGTGGCAGACCACTCAGTTCGTTGCACCCGATACAGAGGGAGATGTAGAGGGATTGTGGCGGGTCAATTCCGAGGCGTCTCCCTACCGACACGTCGCCATGTGGCCCCGGGCGCTCGTCCGGCAGATGCTCTTGCCGACGACACGGGAAGGGGACACGGTTCTCGACCCGTTTGCGGGCAGTGGCACCACCGGCGAAGTGGCGGTGAAGATGGGCCGCCGCGCCATCCTCATCGAGTCATCGCAGACCTGTATTGAGGCGCTGCGGGACCGCGTCGGCCGCTTAACAGCCCCGCTGCTCTAAGCAGCGCTACCGTCGCCGACTCCGGCCGGAGGGCGGTGAGCCAGTTGCCGGCCCGCTGCCATATGAGGCAGCCATGTGCGTGAGGAAGTCTTCAAGCGAGGCGATTTTGCCCGCTTGTATCCAGCCACCAACTGGCCCTATCTGATTACCTTGGGTCTCGCGCAGCAAGTCGGCGTTGACGTGGTAAATCGTGTGGAACAAATAGCCGCCGACGTTGCCGGGCTGAGCCCGCGCTACGTTGTCCAGGCGCGCGACATCAAATTCGTTGGTGAGCAGGAAGAAGTCGATGTCCTGCGTCTGTAGCTTCATCCTGCTGTAGGCGCTGTACTCACGCGTGAACTGCGTCTCGCGGTCCTGCCGCATGCTCCACTTCGCCGTGACGATGGCGCACGTGTGCGCCTCATCGATGATGGCGATATCCGGTTTCGGAAGCCGCTCCGTGCGACCACGGAGGCCAGGCACGGGTGCCGCCTTGCGAAAGCCCGGCAGGTCGGCCACGTTCGTACGAATGCGAATGCGGGTTGCCGGAACGTTGGCGACACGCTGAAGGAGGGTGGTAAGCAGGTCTTCGAACCCCTCACCCAGGACGTTCTGGCGCTTGTTGCCGAGCGTGAAGAACGTCCTGGCACGCTGGTCAATCTCGCGGCCGAGCGCCGCGGCCTGGTCAGGCGTGAGGCCGGCATCCTGCAGGAGCGCAGTGATATCGGCGAGGAACGCGGACTCGTCGAGGTCGACGCCGGCTGCTTCGGTTTCTTCCTGCTCAGCGAGGTCAGCAGCGGTAGCTGCTCCTGCCTCAGGTGAGGCGTTCTCGCGCTCAAGCAGCTCGCGGATACAGCCGCGGAAGAGGTAGTCGACGTGGTCGCCGAGCTTAGCGCGGCTCACACCGAAGTGCTGGCAGAGAAGGTCCGTGAAGCGGACTGCGCGGGCGTAGAAGTTGCCACCCCGCTGCATGTGATTCGCGTCATAGATGTGTGCGAGCTGCGTGCGCTCGTCCATCCAGAGCAGGGTGTGGTAGACATGCTCCCAGGCGTTGGGCGCCGTGATAGTGCCCGCAGTCTGTAAGTACTCGTCGAGCACGCGCTGCCGCGTACGCTGGCCGAAAGCGGGTTCAATAGCCACGGCAAGACCTGCGTTGAACGATGTCCTCTATCCTGCGCACAGTTTTGGCTACACCGCCAGTCAGGACACCTCCTTACTGGTCCGGCAGTCGCGGGGTACGGTCGCCCCGCTTCTCTGTTGACGCTCGGTTCAGGAAAGCATTGGATCTCCGGCCAGCCGCACGTCGCTTACCGCCGCGCGGCGGCTTCCGGCGCCGCGGCCGGTTGCTGCTCGGGGTGCAGGCGCGCGTTCATCCAGTCGAGGATGAAGCCGAAGCGGTCGCGGCGGTGGCGCGGCCGGCCGGCGCGCGACATCTCGTGGTTCTCGTCGGGGAAGCGCACGAAACGCACCTCGCGCCGCAGCTTCTTCAGCACCACGAACAGCTCCTCGCCCTGCTCGATCGGGCAGCGGATGTCGTTCTCCGAATGCAGGATCAGCAGCGGCGTGCGGATATTCGGCGCGTAGGTCAGCGGCGAGTGGTCGATAAACCACTGCCGGTCTTCCCATGGCTGCACGCCGGCCTGCGTCTCTGAAAAGAAGAAGCCGATGTCGCTGGTGCCGAACAGCGTGTAGACGTTGTTCACCGCCCGCTCGGAGCAGGCCGCCTTGAAGCGGTCCGTGTGACCCACGATCCAGCTCGTCATGAAGCCGCCGTAGCTGCCGCCCAGCACGCCCAGCCGCTCGGGGTCGATGAAGTCGCAGCGCTCAAGCGCGGTGTCCAGGCCGGCGATCACGTCTTCGTAGTCGCCGCCGCCCCAGTCGCCGCGCACGGCGCGGGTGAACTCCTCGCCGTAGCCCTGGCTGCCGCGCGGGTTGGTGAAGATCACGGCGTAGCCCGCGCCGGCCTGCACCTGGAACTCGTCAAAGAAGGTGTAGCCGTACTGCGTGGCCGGGCCGCCGTGTACGTTGAGCAGCGCCGGATAGCGCCGGCCCGGCTCCGCGCCCGCCGGCGGCATCACCCAGCAGTCGAGCGCAAGGCCCGCCCGCTCGTAGCGGATGCGCCGCGGCGCCACCAACTCGACCTCGGCTTTGAAGGCACGGTTCAGATCGGTAAGCTGCCGCTCGCCGTTGCCGTCGCGCACGAAGACCTCGGCCGGATTGAGCGGGTCGGTCGCGGTGTAGGCCAGCGTACCGTTCTCCGCGATCGAGAGGCTGGTGAGCTGCCGCTCGCCCGCGATCACCGATTCCGGCGTCCCGCCGCCGGGCGCAACGCGATAGACGGGCACGCTGCCCTGGTCTTCGACGCCGAAATAGATGAAGCGGCCGTCGGCCGACCAGTGTGGGCCGATCGCGCCCGCGAAGGGCGAGCAGGTGCGGTCGAACTGTGCCGTGAGGCAGCGCGGCTCGCCGCCCTCGGCCGGCAGCACGTAGACGCGGGCGTTACGGCCCATGTCCAGTGCGTACTCGTTGCCGGTGTAGGCGATCAGCCGACCGTCCGGCGACCAGGTCGGGTTGCCGCTCGGCCCGCGGCCGGGCGTCAGCCGGCGTGGCTCGCCGCCCTCGGCGGAGACGGACCAGATGTCGACCACCTGGTCATAGTCGCGGCCCTCGTGCCGGGCGGCGGCGAAGGCGATGCGCGACCCATCCGGCGACCAGATCGGCTCGCCGTGGTCGCAGTCGCCGTCCGTAAGCTGGCGCGGCTCGCCGCCGTCGCGCGAGACCACGAAAACCTGCCGCCGACGGTCATAGATGAAGCCCTCGCCGTTCGACTTGTAGCGCAACGTCTCGATCACGCGCGCCGGCTTTGAGGGCCGGTCGGCCGCATCTTTGCCCGCATCCTCCTCCGGATCTTCGGCTTCGATGCGCGCGGCGAAGGCGAGGCGCGTGCTATCCGGCGACCAGACCGGCTCGCCGGCGCCGCCCTTGAGGCCGGTGAGCCGCACGGGCTCGCCGCCGTCAGCCGGCATCACGTAGAGCTGCGGCCGACGGCTCTTCAGCCCAGACTGCGGGCGATCGGACAAAAAGGCGAGCCAGCGGCCGTCCGCCGACCAGCGCGGGGCCGTGTCGCGCCGTGAGCCGGTGGTGAACTGCCGCGGCTCGCCGCCGGCCGCCGGCACGATCCAGATCGTCGAGAGATAGCGGTCCTGCTCCTCGTCCAGCCGTGTGCGCACGAAGGCCACGCGCGTGCTATCGGGCGAGATCTGCGCGTCGCTGGCCAGCGTCAGGCGGAACAGATCGGCGGGAGTCATGCCTCGGCGTGCGGTTGCGGTCATTGCCAGCCTCTCGCGGGCGCGCCTGTATACGCGCCCGATTCGTCCCATTCTGACAGGCAACGGGTGATTCGGAACAGACGCACGGCCGGCGGCATTTAAGAAAAGCTGCGCTGCGACCGACACTTATCCGAGTGAGTCTGCATATGCGGACGCGAAGGGACGATGCGCCCGAAGTCGCTCTTGCTGTTCCTCAGCCGTCTGAGCCTGACCTGGCGCTTCGCCATCGCCGCGGCAGGCGTAATGGCCGTTGTCTTCGCCTTCTCCGCCTGGGTGCAGACACGTTCCGTCGAGCGCGGCACGCTGCGCGACGCGCAGACCGACGTGCAGCGGCTCGTGGCCAATCGCGTGCTGCCCCGGCTCACACGGCAGGACCTTGCCGTACCCCTCAGCGGCGAACGGCTGGACAGCTTCGACGCATTCGTCCGCGAACAGATTCTGAGCGACGATGCCGAGCGCGTCGCGATCGTCGACCACGACGGCCGCGTGCTCTATTCGAGCGAGCCTGCCGAGATCGGCCAGGTCTTCCCCCTCACTGCCGAACAGCGCCAGGCGTTGCAGGGCAAAAGCGCGGCGGCAGCGACGCACGGCTTGAAGACGTACTCGATCAGCGGCGTACACGGCTCCGCTCAGGCGCTGGAGATCGACGTACCCCTCGTCCTTACGGACGCCGCGGGCGTTGACGCCGTCTTCGGCGTCTACCGGCCCTATGCGCCGATCGCGGCACAGATCGATGACTCGCGGCGCTCGGTGGTACTGGGTATGGCCGGCGAGCTCGCCGTCGTCTATCTGCTGCTGATCGCCATCGTGTACGGCGACGGCCGCACGATCGAACGGCAACGCCGCGAGCTCGAGCAAGGGCTGGCCGAGCAGGAGCTGACCGATGAGGCGGTGCGCCAGCAGAACGCCTATCTGGCCGCGCTGCACGAGGCGACCTTCGCGGTGATGCAGCGGCGCGATCTGGTCGACGTGCTGCGCACGATCGTCAGCCGCGCCGGGGAGCTGCTGAACGCGGCGCACGGCTACGCCTACCTGCTCGATCCGGACGGCCAGGCGATGGTGATGGCCGTGGCGACGGGCGTCTTCGCCACGCGTGTGGGCTCGCGCGTCAACTTCGGCGCCGGCATGGGCGGGCGCGTCTGGAAGTCGCGCCGGCCCGTGGTGACCGAGGATTACGGCGCCTGGCCTGGCCGCCTGCCCGACCCGCTGTACGACGACGTGCACGCCGCGGCCGGCGTGCCGATCATCTCGAACGGGGAACTCGTCGGCGTGCTCTCGCTGGCGCGCGAGGAACCGGGCCGCGACTTCGCCTCCGCGGAGGTCGCGGCGCTGAGCCAGTTCGCTGAGCTGGCCGCGCTGGCGCTGGACAACGCCCACCTGCTGGAGCAGGCGCAGCAGGAGCTGGACGAGCGCCGTCGCGCCGAGGCCGCGCTTGTGGAGAGCGCCGCGACCTTCCGCCTGCTGTTTGCCGCCAACCCGCATCCGATGTGGGTCTACGATCTTTACACCTTCGAGTTCCTTGAGGTGAACGAGGCGGCGATCGCGCGCTACGGCTACACGCGCGACGAGTTCCTGCGGATGCGCATCACAGATATGCGCCCCGCCGACGAGGTGCATACGCTGCTGGAGAGCGTGGGCGACGACGTGCCGGCGCTGGAGATGGCGGGGCCGTGGCGCCATCGCACCAAAGACGGGCGGCTGCTCGACGTCGAGATCACCTCGCACGCGCTCGACTTCGGCCGGCGCGAGGCGGCGCTGGTCGTCGCCCAGGACGTCACCGAGCGCAAACGCGCCGAACGCGAGCTGGTCTTCCTCGCCAGCCACGATCCGCTCACCGGGCTGTTCAACCGCCGCCGCTTCGCCGAGGAGCTGGAGCAGCAGCTCGCGCTGGCGCAGCGCTACGGCGCCGGCGGCGCCCTGTTGTACATCGATCTCGATCAGTTCAAATATGTGAACGACTCGCTGGGCCACTACGCCGGCGATGAGCTGCTCGTGAGCGTCGGCCGGCTGTTGCGTCTGCGCCTGCGCGAGACCGACATCCTTGCCCGGCTGGGCGGCGACGAGTTCGCCATCCTGCTGCCGCACACGGCCGAGGCTGAGGCAACGAGTCTGGCCGAAGCGCTGCTCGACGCGCTGCGCCACCACACGATCACGCTCGGGGACCAGGCGATCGGCACCACCGCCAGCATCGGCCTGGTGCTCTACCCGCGGCACAGCGATTCCGCGTCGGAGCTGCTGGCCTATGCCGATCTGGTGATGTACCAGGTAAAGGAACAGGGCCGCAACGGCTTCGGTGTCTATGTGCCCGGCGACGCGCAGGCACAGATCGCCGCCGCTCTGACCTGGGAACGGCGCATCCGCGAGGCACTGGCGTCGGACTATTTCGTGCTCTACGCCCAGCCGATTCTCGATCTGCGCGGCGCGGCGCCGCGCGACGTTTCGTCCTACGAGCTGCTGCTGCGCCTGCGCACCGAAGACGGCGAGGTGGTGCTGCCCGGCGCCTTCCTCGACGTGGCCGAGCGTTCCGGGCTGATCCGCGCGATCGACCGCTGGGTCGTGCGGCAGGCGATCGGCATCGTCGCGGCGGAAATGGCGGCGGGGCGCCAGATCACGCTCGAAGTCAACCTTTCCGGCAAGTCGATCACCGACGCGGAGCTGCTGCCGCTGATCGCGCGCGAGCTGCACGGCAGCGGCATCGACCCGGGAGCCCTGGTGTTCGAGATCACGGAGACGGCGGCGATCGCCGACATCGAAGAGGCGCGGCGCTTCATCGCCACCTTGAAAGAGCTGGGCTGCCGCTTCGCCATCGACGACTTCGGCGTCGGCTTCTCCTCCTTCTACTATCTCAAGCACCTGCCCGTGGACTATCTCAAGATCGACGGCAGCTTCGTGAACAATCTGCCGCGCGACCTGGTGGACCAGCATCTGGTCAAGGCGATCGTCGAGGTGGCGCGCGGGCTGGCCAAGCAGACGATCGCCGAGTTCGTCGGGGACGATCAGACGGTGCGGCTGCTGCGCCAGTTCGGCGTGGACTTCGCGCAGGGCTATCACACCGGTCGCCCGCGCCCCGTTTCCGAGCTGCTCGATTCGCGGCACGAAGCCGCCGCGTAGCCCGCTCTCTGCACCAGCAGGACCGCGCCGCCCCGATGCACGGCTGTGAACGACTTCACGCCGCCGATGTGGCCTCCGCCACAGGGCGACGCAACCACACGTTCGCACGCCGCGTGTCTCCGGCAGTGGGGCAAATGCCGCACATGCCGTCAGCAAGCCATACGGAGGTACCGACGATGTTGATCTTCATGTCGCTCACGCCACGCCCCGGCAACGGCCTCGCGCTCAATCCGCAGCCGCTGCCGCCCGGTTTTCATTTCGCCGATGGCAGCGTCCACTTCCGCACATAGCGCCGCACAGCGAAGGGTCCGGCAGTTTCGGCCGTCGGACCCTTCGCTGTGCGCAGCCCACCGCCATGGCGATTGTCCTGTGCGGGTCGATCGGGCACGCTTGATCGCGCTCAGCAGACAGGAGCGCGATGAACGCGCCGCTCGCCGAGATGTTTCGCTACAACAAGTGGGCCAATCTGGTGCTGCTTGAGGCGAGCCGCGCGCTCTCCGACGCGCAGATCGACGCGCGACTGCCCGGTATTTCCGGCTCACCGCGTGAGCTGTTTCTGCACCTCGTCGGCGGCCAGCAGACGTTCGTGCTGCGCACACAGGGACGCCAGCATGAAGGCGAATGGAACCGTGCGAGCCGCTGGCCCGGCTTCGACGCCCTGATCGACGTCGCCACCAGTTCAAGCGACGCGCTGATCGCGATCGCCGCGGCGCTAGAGCAGGATGCCGAGGCCGGCCTGCCCTGGCAGGGCAAGGTTTACCGCTATCCCACCTCGTTCTTCCTCGTCTACGCGCTTGAGCATGGCGTCGAGCACCGCACGGAAATCAAGCTCGCGCTCGCGCAGCTCGGCGTGCAGACGCCGGATCTCGACGCCTGGCAGTACAGCACGGCGATGGGTTACGGCCAGGCAGTGTAAGGGGCAGCTACAGCCGGCTGCGCGGCCGTTCCCTTGCCACTGGTTCGCGATGTTAGCGTTTGTTGACACGTTCTGGATCGAGTGGTACATTTGTGCGTCAGAACGGGTGTTCCGATCTGGGCGTGGCGCGTGTGCCGCCAGGCCCGGGCGGGAGCCGGCCAGGGGGGCGATGATGCGGGGCAAACTTTCGGTCAAGCAAGAGAAGATCCTGACCTTCATGCGGCAGTTTCTGGACGAGAACGCCTATCCGCCGAGCATCCGCGACATTCAGCACGGCTGCGGCATCAGTTCGACCTCCGTGGTCGATTACAACCTCAAGGCGCTGGAAAACATGGGCCTGATCCGCCGCGACCGCGAAGTCTCGCGCGCGATCGAAGTGCTCGGCCATCGCCGCAACAGCAACGGCATCGTCTCCGTGCCCGTGGTTGGACAGATCGCGGCCGGCGCCCCGATCGACGTGCCCGAGTCCGGTGCCAGCGTGCCCGACACGTCTGAGACGATCGAGGTCAGCGAGCGCCTGCTGTTCGGACGGGATAACGTCTTCGCCCTGCGCGTGAAGGGCACCTCGATGATCGACGCGCTGATCAACGACGGCGACATCGTCGTCTTCGAGCCGACCAACCACGCCGACAACGGCGACATGGTCGCGGCCTGGCTCAAGCGCGAAGGCGAAACCACGCTGAAGAAGTACTACCTCGAAGGCGACCGCGTGCGCCTGCAGCCGATGAACACGACGATGGCGCCGATCTACAGCTCCGCGGACAACGTGCAGGTACAGGGCCGCGTGCTCTACGTCACCCGCTCGATGGCCTGAGCCTCATCGTAAACTGCGGTTAGCACTCCCGATACTGTGCCGGGAGGTGTGTGCAGCCGCGCCGCAGGAAGAGCTTGCAACGATGACAGACGTTCCGCGCACGATTCCCGTGCCGCCTGAGAGCGACCTCGCTCACGCCCTCAAGGCCGCCATCGACGACGCTGGCAGCTTTCTCGTCGACACGGGTGAGGCTCGCTACCGCATTTCGGTCCAGCGGGCTGATGAGCCAACCCCTGACCAGGTCGCCCGCTCGATTGCTGGCATCCGCCGCGCTGCCGGCGCCTGGGCTCACGACGACGCCGAGGCGCTGAAGGCCGCAGTCCGTGCCCGTCGGCGCGGCGGCAGCCAGCCGTCGGTCCGCTGGTGAGCGCCTACCTCAGCTAATCCCTGGTTGAGAACCCCGCGCTACCATAACGCGGTATACTCGTGATGCAGAGCGGTAGAGAGACTACCGCTCTGCGCGCGTTCCGAGCGGGCGCGGGAGCTGCTGGGCGGGGGCCTCATGCCCGAGCCGATCCTTCAGGTACAGAATCTCAGTGTCGAGTTCGCCACGCGCGAGGGCGCCGTGCGGGCGGTGAACGGCGCCTCGCTCGCCCTGCACCCCGGCGAAGTCCTGGCGATTGTCGGGGAGAGCGGCTGCGGCAAGACCACCCTCGCGCTCTCTTTGCTGCGCCTGCTGCCGCTGCCGGGCCGCATCACCGCCGGCAGTGTGCTGTTCGATGGAGACGATCTCTGCCGCGTCTCCGACGAGGCGCTGCGCCGCCTGCGCGGCCGCGCGATCTCGATGATCTTTCAGGACCCCGTCACCGGCCTCAATCCCGTCTTGCCCATCGGCAAACAGGTCGAGGAGATCCTCGCCAGCCACCTGCATCTCGATAAAAAGGAGCGCAAGCGGCGCACCGTCGAGATTCTGCGCAGCGTCGGCCTCGCGGATGCCGAGCGCATCTCCGGCCAGTATCCGTTCCATCTTTCCGGCGGCATGTGCCAGCGCGTGATGATCGGCATGGCGACGGCGCTGAACCCGCGCGTGATCGTCGCGGATGAGCCGACCTCGTCGCTCGATGTGACGGTGCAGGCGCAGATCTTGGCCGAGCTGGAGATGCTGCGGCGTACGCGCAACACGGCGATTCTGCTGATCACGCACGATTTCGGCGTGGTGGCGCAGGCGGCCGACCGCGTGGCCGTGATGTACGGCGGCGCCATCGTCGAGCAGGGCGAGGTGCACACCGTCTTCCGCCGGCCGCGCCATCCCTATACCGCCGCGCTGCTCAATACCCTGCCGCGCGTGGACGGCCGCAACGGCCCGCTGCAGGCGATTCCCGGCTCACCGCCCAGCCTGCTCAACCTGCCGCCCGAGTGCAGCTTCGCCGCGCGCTGCAGCAAGGCGCTCAATCGCTGCCGCCAGGAGCCGGCGCCGCCACTCGAAGAGGCCACGCCCGGACACTTCGTCGCCTGCTACAACCCGATGTTCCACGAGTGGGATGACGACGCGGCCGACTAACGACCCGTGAGGCGACGAGGCCGCCCATGCGGCGCCTGCTGATCCTGCGGCCGCTGCGCCACCGGCCCTACCGCCTGCTGTTTGCCGGCCAGGTTGTCTCCGACCTGGGCGACTGGCTCGACCTGCTGGCGCTGCTCTTCCTGATCGCCTTTCGCTGGCGGCTCGGTCCGGCGGCGCTCTCGGCGCTCGCCCTGGCGCAACTGCTGCCCTTCGCGTTGATCGGCCCCTTCGCCGGCGTGCTGGCCGACCGCTGGCCGCGCCGGCGCACGCTGGTCGGCTGCGACCTTGCCCGCGCCGCGATCGTACTGGGCCTGCTGTGGGCGCCGAACCTGCCGGCGTTACTGCTGCTCGTGGCTGCCAAGCTCACGCTCAGCACGCTGTTCGGCCCGGCGCGGCAGGCGACGATTCGCGCTACCGTGCCGGAGGAAGACCTGCTTTCGGCGAACGCCCTCAGCCGCCTCTCCGTTCAGTCGAGCAAGGTGATCGGCCCCAGCCTCGGCGGGCTGCTCGTGGCAGTCGTCGGAGTTCGTGCCGCGTTCGCCGTCGATGCCGCGACCTTCCTCGCCTCCGCCGCCTTCCTGGCGCGGCTGCCCGCGCTGCCGCGCCTTTCCGGGGAAGCGGCAGAGGGTGCGCCGGCCTTCTGGCGTGAGCTGCGCTCGGGCTTCGGCTACATCTGGCAGATCCGGCCGCTGCGCCTGCTCGTCGGCGCGATGACGGCCGAGTACATTCTGCTCAGCGCCGCGGACTCTTCGTTCGTGCTGGTGCTGAAACGGCTTGCCCTGGGCGAGGGTGCGATCGGCCTGGCCGTCGGCTGCTCCGGACTCGGCAACGTGCTGGCTTCGCTGGGCATCGGCCAATGGGGACACCGGCGCAGCGCCTTCGCGATTCTGGCCGCCGGCTTTGTGCTGGCGGGAGTGCTGGGCACGCTGCTCGGCGGCGCCGCGGCCGGCGGCGTTTCGGCGATGCCGGCGCTGTGGCTCGCGGTCTGCGGCATCACGGGCGTCGCCTTCGCCGCGATCTGGACGTCGTACGCTTTCCTCATCCAGCGCGAGACGGAGCCGGCGCTGATGGGGCGCGTTTCGGCCAGTGCCCTGGCGCTCTGCTCGGCCGGCGGGCTGGCCGGCCCGCCCATTGGAGCCACGCTGGCGAGCCTGTGGAGCGTCGGTGCGATGTACGCCGGGATGAGCCTGGTGTTGGTACTGGTCGGCGTCGCGGTCTTTTGCCTGATTCCGGCCCCGCGCCCCGCGCCGGCCGCCGCTCTGTCCGTGGCCCCTGGCGAGCGGTAGCCCGATGTACGGCGAGACACGGGTTCTGCCGCCGCCCTGACCGCGACCGATCTAGGGCTGGCCAGTCCGCCCGCTGTCGTTCAACCAAAGACCGGCACGCTGCCGCCGCGGTCGGCCGTCAGCGCGTGCGTGGCGCAGCGGCGGTAGAAGGGCGGCAGATCGGCGACCGGCAGGTATTGCCATTCGGTGTGTTCTTCGCTGAGGCGGATTTTGCCGGGCGACAGCTCGGCGCGGAAGAGGCCGTGCAGGCCGCGGCCGGAGGCGTCGCGCTGCAGCGCCACCAGCCGCAGTTCGCGCAGCTCAAGGCCGATCTCTTCGTGCGCCTCGCGGCGCATCGCCCGCGCCAGGCTCTCGCCGTAGCCCACGCCGCCGCCGGGCAACTGCCAGAGGCGCGAGTACGCCGAGCGCAGCGCCAGCACCCGCCCCTCGGTGTCCGTGATCGTGACATGCACGCCCAGCGCATAGCGCGGCGACAGCGCCCAGATCAGCCAGCGCTTCGTCCGCCACGACAGCGGCGTGCGCCGCAGCACGACGATACGCCACTCGCGCAGCCGCCGCCAGCATGACTCCCGCAATGACAACATCGGGGATCTCCAGCGCAAGCGCCCGCCCGCGTGGCTGCGCCGTGCATCGCTGCAGTCCATCGCGAACCCGACCCTTCGCGTCCCAGCACGGCCGGATCGCCCCTGCTCTCCCAGACCGGCCGCAACCGTCCCGCGGTCTACACGCCAGTTGTGCATGGGAGAGCAGGGACAGAAGCGATAGGGCATAGCCGTGAATACTGAGGCGTCATCACGCGGTAGGGTTCTCATGGTCTTACTACCGATCGCTGAGCTGCCCTGTACGCGGGTCGATCTGACGGAGGCCGGGAACGTCCTGGTAGCCGCGGGTGTTGCTCGAAACCACGATGAGCTCGTATTCAAGCGCGGTGGCGGCCGCGATCAGGTCGTAGGCGCGGTGCCGAATCGGCAGCTTGCGCAGGGCGAGATCGGCTCGCAGGCGAGCGGCGGCATGGATGACGCGCTGGTTGAGAGGAATGATGCTCACGGCGCGGAGGAAGTGCTTGAGATTCCGCTCCGCGGTGCGCGGGTTCGGACTGCCGTACACACCGGTGTACAGCTCGATGAGAGAGGGAGCGCACAGGGCGAGGTCATGGGGCGCCAGGTCGGGTAGGGCGGTAAAGAGGTCGATCGCGGTGTAGAGATGGTCATGACGGAGTCCGCATCCAGCAGATACTTCACAGGGTGCGGGGGTCACGGTCGTCGCGCTGCAGTTCCCGTCGCTGCCGCTTGAATTCCTCCGGGTCGATCAAGGCGCGCCAGGCGCCGTGGGTTTCGGCAAGCACCTGCTGGAGCTCTTCACGGCTGACGACCCTTGCCCTGGTATGGCGCAGCGACGACGTGGCGCCGGATGCTCGCTCAGGCACAATGGCGAGCGGTTTGCCCTGAATCCGGACCAGGCGTTTGCGCCCGTGGCGAGCGACGGCTTCCGCCGCCTGCATCAGCTCGGCGGGAGAGATGGTATGTGGCTGCTGTGCTTCTCGTGTCATAAGTGTTCACCTAACTCAACATATTATACCACACGCGCAAAATGGTCTTCGTCAACAATGCGGAAAAGGAGAGGGACGGGGATGACGATGGGGCCGACGCGTTATGCTGAAGCCAGCATATTGCTCTGCGCAGCGCGCTGCTCGAACATAACCGCAGCGTACGCCCACCGGCCCCGTTTCGCGCAGCCGCGCGCCGGTGGGCGTCGATCGCGTGAAGGGAGATCAACGTGACGACCGAGATGACCGAAAGAGCCTTCAACGGCAAAGTGCTCAACGTGAACCTGAGCACGGGCGAGATCAAGGCCGAGCACCTGCCCGACGAGATGTACCGTAAGTATCTCGGCGGCTACGGCCTGGGCGCCCGCATGCTGCTCGACCGCGTGCCGCAGGGCATCGACCCGCTCGGCCCCGAAAACATGCTCGGCATCTTCCCCGGCCTGATGACGGGCACGCCGCTGTTCGGCCAGCGTTACCAGGCCGTCTGCAAATCGCCGCTCACCGGCGGCTGGGGCGACGCCAACTGCGGCGGCAACACCGGGCCGTATCTCAAGCACGCCGGCTGGGACGGCGTGATGTTCTTCGGCGCAGCGTCGAAGCCCGTCTACCTGCTGATCAAGGACGATGAAGTCTCAATCGAGGACGCTTCCGACCTGTGGGGCACAGACGCGATCGAGACCGAAAAGCTCCTGATGGCGCGGTACGGCAAGAAGTCGAGCGTGGCCGATATCGGCCAGGCCGGCGAAACGCTGTCGCTGATCTCCGGCATCTGCAACGACCACGGCCGCCTCGCCGCGCGCAGCGGCGTCGGCGCCGTGATGGGCTCGAAGAAGCTCAAGGCGATCGTGATCGTGCCCTCGCGCAACATCATGGTGCAGAACAAAGAGGTGCTGGCCGAAGTCAAGACCGGGCTCAACGACTTCGTCAAGCCCACCGCCGACTTCTTTCGCACCTACGGCACGACCGGCATCACCAGCCGCTCGGCGCATACGGGCGACTCGCCGGTGAAGAATTGGGGCGGCGTCGGCATCGTCGATTTCCCCGAGGTCGAGACGATCACCGGCGACGTGGTCAACGCGACGATGGAGAAGCATTACGCCTGCTGGCACTGCCCGCTCGCCTGCGGCGCCGAGTCCAAAGAGTCGGAGAACGCCGAGTATCCCTACCCGCGCCATACGCACCGGCCCGAGTACGAGACGATGGCCTCGTTCGGGACGATGAACCTGAACAACAACCTCGACTCGCTGACCTACGCCAACCACCTCTGCAACGCCTACGGCTTCGACTCGATCTCGGCCGGCGCCACCGTGTCGTTTGCGATCGAGTGCTTTGAGAACGGGATTCTTACGAAAGAGGACACCGACGGCCTCGAGCTGCACTGGCGCGATGACAAGGCCGTGATCAAGCTGCTGGAGCTGATGGGCACGCGCCAGGGCATCGGCGCCGTGCTGGCGGACGGCGTTAAAGTGGCGTCGGAGAAGATCGGCCGCGGCTCTGAGAAGTTCGCGATGCACGTGGCCGGGCAGGAGCTGCCGATGCACGATCCGAAGCTCCAGCCCGAATACCACACGACCTATAAGCTCGATCCGACACCGGCGCGCCACACGCAGTACGAGGGCAATCGCCGCTTCGGCCTGATCCCCGCGGCGCAGCGCGACCGCACCGTGGCCGAGGGCCGCGGCCCGCACCACAAGGGCGCGTCTGAGTACATGCACGTCGTCAATGCCGCCGGCCACTGCCAGTTCGTGATGATGGCCGCGAACACGGCCAACATCCCGCAGTGGATCAACATGACCACGGGCTGGGATGTGACCAAAGAAGAGCTGCTGGAAGTGGGCGAGCGCATCGCCAACATGCGCATGGCCTTCGAGGTGCGCGAGGGCGGCAACCCGCGCAAGCGCGAAGTGCCGGAGCGCATGTCCGGCGCGGTCTACAGCGAAGGGCCGCACAAGGACTTCGGCCTCGACACCGAGACGCTGGAGAAGGAGTTCCTCGCGGCCTGCGACTGGGACACCGAAACCTGCAAGCCCAGCGCCGCCAAACTCGAGTCGCTCGGCCTGGCCGACGTCGTGCCGATGGTGCACGGCAGGGCGTAGGCCCTCACCCCCTTCCCCTCTCCCAATTCTGGGAGAGGGGCGATCCCGGGTTGGAGCGATCCGCGGGGGCGTCGGGTTAGCGAGACGTTGTAGGGGCGCACGGCGTGCGCCCGTCGCGGCGAAAGTCGCGACCAAGCGGGCACCGGGTACCCCAACATCGCCTCGCGCCCGCAACGCCCGATCGCCCCTCTCCCAGAATTGGGAGAGGGGACGGGGGTGAGGGCCGACTGCCAGGCTAGCTCGACGGCAACTGCCCCAGCGTGACCTTCACCTGCGTGCTCTGGCTGCCGCGCAGCACGGTGAGCGTGACGGTGTCTCCCGGCTTGTGCGGGTTGATCGCCTCCGCGAGGCCCGAATCGCCCTGCAACGGCTGGCCATCGATCTGCGTGATCACGTCGCCGCGCTGCAGGCCGGCGCTTTCAGCAGGGCCGCCCGCTTCCACGCGCAGCACCACGGCGCCGTCCTTCGCGTTCACGCCAAGTTGCGCGGCGATCGCCGGATTCAGCGGCACGTAGCTGATGCCCAGCGACGGATGCACCACGCTGCCCGAGCTGACCAGTTGATCCGCAATCGCCTTCGCGGTATGCATCGCGATCGAGAAGCCGATTCCCTGCGCCTGCACGCCCGGCTCGGCCTGCCCCGCGGCTAGCGTGTTAATGCCGACGACCTGGCCGCTCAGATCCACGAGCGGCCCGCCGGAGTTGCCCGGGTTGATCGGCGCGTCGGTCTGGATCAGGTCGAAGAGAAACGGTCCAGCCGTACCGCCCGCGCCGCTCGCGCCATTGCCGCCGGGGCTGCTCTGACCGCCCGGTCCTTGCGAGCTGGGCGGCTCCTGCACCGTGCGGCCGAGGGCGCTGACCACGCCCTGCGTCACGGTCGGGCCGCCGGGCAGGGCCAGGGCGTTGCCGATCGCCACCACCCAGTCGCCGGCCTGCAGCTTCGTCGAGTCGCCAAGCGAGGCGGCGGGCAGATTGCTGCCGGAGATCTGCACCACGGCCAGGTCGGTCTGCGGATCCCTGCCGATCAGCTTGGCGGAGAACGAGCGGCCGTCCGGCAACGACACCTGCAACTGCTGTGCGCCTTCAACAACGTGGTTATTGGTGAGGATGTGGCCCTGGCCGTCGTAGATCACGCCGGAGCCGACACCGGCAGGCACCGCCGCCCCGCCGAACTGATCGGGCTGCACCTGTTCGTTGGTGATCTGCACCACGGCCGGCTTGACCTGTTGCACCACCTGCCGAATCGCCGTGATCAGGTTGGATCCGGAAGTGGAGTTTGCGTTCGTGCTGGCTGATCCCGACGAGCCGCTGCTCGATGCGCCGGGCGTCTGCGATGCAGTCGCCGCCGTGGGTCGCGCGGCGGCTGCATTACCGTTCGCGCTCGCCGCCTGCGCGGCTGCCGGGCCGCTGCCCGTTGCTGCAGCGCCGTTGTGATTGTTCTTGCCCGTGCAGCCGGCGAGACTGAGCAGCACGGCAGCTACAAACATGGCGGCAGCGGGTCGCCACCACCGCCTCCTCGCTATGCCGCGCATCGAACCGTTTCGTGATCGCATCCCAGGCAGCGAGCCCATCATGCCTCCTCTGTCGCCACCTGGGCCGCAGCGCCGATCGCTGCCCGCATCCCATTACGCGCGACGTATACGCATATGATCCGCTGCGAGGTCTGCCACGCGAATTGACGCGCGGGCGTATTTGCGCCTGGAAGTAGCCTAATCCGAGACATCCGTAAGCACAGCAACGGCGTGCGGCGCGGATGGACCGACGGAGGAATGAGCAACAGCCGCTCGGCCTTGCCGCGCGGCCGCTCGTCCCCTGATAATGCCAGCGCTATGAACGCAACACTGTAGCGGGTCCCATCACGCCCTGCGCCGGGCCCTTTCGCGGCCGGATCTGTACCCAGCCCTGCGAGCGCATGGCCCGCGATTCTGCCCGACGCTGACATTGGTCCCACCGATTCACCGCGCCTCTCTCCTCGGTTCATCCGGTAGACCTCGCCGCGCGCTCCGCCAACGGGGCAGAATGGGACGACATGCGTCTACCAAAACCCGCCGCCTACCGCGTCTATCTCGGCCTCTCGGCCGCGCAATTCCTGCTGTTCTCGATGCTCTCTACCGTCTCCGGCGTCTACGCCGTGCGGGCGGCGCATCTGAACCCGCTGCAGCTCGTGCTCGTCGGCACCACGCTCGAAGCGATCGCGTTCGTCTTGCAGGTGCCGACCGGCGTGATCGCCGATGTTTACGGCCGGCGGCTCTCGGTGCTGATCGGACTGTTTCTTACCGGCATCGGCTTCCTGATCTGGGGTGCCTTCGCCCGCTTCGAGACGATCCTGCTGGCGCAGCTCTTCTATGGCGCCGGCTACACCTGCATCAGCGGCGCCGAGGAAGCCTGGATCGCCGGCGAGATCGGCGACGCCAACGCCGGCCACGCCTTTCTGCGCGGCACGCAGGCGGCGCAGCTCGGCGGTATCGTGGGAATCGCCCTGAGCGTGACGCTGGCCAGCGTTCACCTGAGCCTGCCGCTGCTGACGGCCGGCGTGCTGTTTCTCGTGCTCGGCGCAGCGATGGTCGTGCTGATGCCGGAACGTGGCTTCCGCCCCACGCCAAAGGGCGAGCGCACGAGCTGGCAGCAGTGGAGCGGCACGTTGCGTTCCGGCCTGCACGCCGTGCGCGGCCGGCCGGTGCTGCTGACGATCCTGGCGATCACCGCGATCCTCGGCGCCTCGAGTGAGGGTTTCGACCGGCTGAAGGACGCGCACGTGCTGCTCAACGTCGGCCTGCCGGCGCTGGGCCGCTTCGACCCGGTCGTCTGGTTCGGCGTAATTGCCGGCGGCGGCATGGTCTTCAGCATCGGCGCGGCGGAGATCCTGAAGCGTCGGCTCGATACCACCAGCCACAGCGCGGTGGCGCGCACGCTGCTCGGCGTCAATGCTCTGCTGGCGATCATGGTGGTGGCGTTCGGTCTCTCCGGCAACTTCGCGCTGGCGCTGGCAACATGGTGGTCGGTGTCGGTGCTGCGGCGCGTGAACACACCGCTGGTCACGGCCTGGCTGAACCAGCACGTCGAGCCGGGTGTGCGCGCCACGCTGTTCTCGATCAACAACCAGGCGGACGCGCTGGGCCAGATCGGCGGCGGGCCGCTGCTGGGCGCCGCGGCCGCCGGCATCTCGATCCCGGCCGGCCTCGTCGTCGCGGGTCTGTTCATTCTGCCGGCGCTGCCGCTCTACGGGCGCTCGCTGCGGCAGGGCACGGCGGAAGAAGGCAGCGGGCAATTGGCAGTGGGCAGTCGGGAGGGTGAGTAGTGAGTGGTGAGTAATGTTTAATGTCGGATCAGCGGGCTCGCGAAAGATCCCCCTCTCCCAGTATTGGGAGAGGGGTTAGGGGTGAGGGCTCGCGGGAGGGCAGCATGGCCGGGCGCTTGCAGGGCAAAGTGGCGATCATCACCGGCGCGGCCTCGGGCATCGGCGCGTCCACGGCACGGCGCTTCGCCGCTGAGGGCGCGACCGTCGTCGTCAACGACATTCAGGCCGAAGCCGGCCAGCGCGTGGCCGCAGAGATTCGACGGGCGGGCGGTGAGGCCGACTTCCAGCTCGCCGATGCCGGCGATGCGGACGCGGTGACACAGCTAGTCGAAGAGACGGCGCGGCGCTACGGCCGGCTCGAAGTGCTGCACAACAACGCCTTTCGCACGCGCTTCGGCATGGTGGGGCGGCTGACGCCGGAGCAGTGGCGCGGCGCCTTCGACGTGACGCTGCACGGCACCTTCTACGGCATGCGCGCCGCGCTGCCGATCATGGCGCGGCAGGGCAGCGGTTCGATTGTTAACACCGCCTCGGTTTCCGGCCTGTTCGGCGACTATGCGATGAGCGCCTACAACGCCGCCAAGGCCGCCGTCGTCAACCTGACGCGCACAGCCGCGATCGAGTACGCCCGCTACGGCGTGCGCGTGAACTGCGTCTGTCCCGGCCCGATCGACACGCCGGCGGTGCAGGGCATGCTCGCGCGCCAGCCGGAGGTACGCCAGCGGCTGCTGGACGCGCTGCCGCTGCACCGGCTCGGGCTGCCGGAAGAGGTTGCAAACTGCGTGCTCTTCCTCGCCTCCGACGAGGCGGCGTTCGTGACCGGCGCGGCGCTGACCGTGGACGGCGGCCTCACCTCCTGGACCGGCCACCCGCCGCTTGCGCCCGACCTGCTGGAGCGCGGCCCGTGAGGGGCAGTCGGGAGTCGGCAGTCGGAACCTGCCTCCAACCCAATCACAAAAGACACACCATAGCCTCCCCTCTCGATGTGAGATCGCGCTCCGCACGATGGAGAACCATGGAGAGGGGCCGGGGGTGAGGCCATGAAGATCGGCGTTTCGCTCACGACATCGCATCCGCGGGGCATGCCGGCGCGCGAAGTCGCCCGCGATCTCATCGAGCGGGCACGGACGATTCACGCCGCGGGGCTCGACATGCTGCAGGTGGGAGACCACCATGCCACGCCCTCGCACTACTTCCAGAACGTGCCGACGCTGGCGCGGCTGGCGGCCGAGACGGGCGAGATGCCGCTCGCCGCGCTCTTCCTGGCGCCGCTCTGGCCGCCGCTGCTGCTGGCGGAGCAGGCCGGCACGCTGGCCGCGCTGGCCGAAGGGCCGCTGACGATCATCCTTGCGGCGGGCGACGGGGAAGAGCAGTTCGCGCCGTTCGGCGTGCCGCTGCGCCAGCGGCCGAGCCGGCTGGAAGAACACCTGACGATCGTGCGGCGGCTGCTCGCCGGCGAGCGTGTGACCTTCGACGGCCGCTATCACACGCTGAAGGACGTGACGATCAATCCGGTGCCGCCGGAGGGCGTGCCGCTCTGGATCGGCGCCTCCGGCCGGCCGGCGCTGGCGCGCGCCGGGGCGCTGGCCGACGGCTGGCTGGCGGCGCCGGGCGCCACGGGTGAGGAGCTGACCACGCAGGCGGACATCTACCGCGAGGCCGCGGGCCGCGCAGGCAGACGGCCGAAGCTGCTGATCCGCCGCGACGTGTACGTGGGCGAAACCGATGCCGACGCCGAAGACGCCGTGGCGCCGGCGCTGGCGAAGGGCTACCGCGGCATGCGGCGCGAGGCACTCTGCATCGGCGGTCCGCAAACCGTGGCAGACGAGTTCCGCTATCTCGCCGCGCTCGGCTTCACGCTGGTGCTGGTGCGCCACATCGTGCCGGAGCAGGAGCTGGTGCTGGCGTCGTACCGGCGGCTCGGCGCCGAGGTCCTGCCGCGCGTGCGCGACGCATAACCATCGTCTATCCTGGCTCACTTGAAGGCTCGGCTGTGCTTTGCAAGTCTCCGACGGTTGCGCTGCGGTCATCGAAAGTCTCCGACGGTTGCGCTGCGCTCTGGCCCACGGTGGAGGGGTTGCCCGAGGACATCCGGCAGCTCTCGAACAACCCTTCCCCTGTGGGGAAGGGAGATTTCGCTTCAGCGAAAGCGGGGTTAGGCGATGCCTCAGCCCGCCGCCCACTCGTAGGCCGCGCGCAGCCAGCCGAGCAGATCGGCGTCCATATCATCCGGCGTCGTGAGGGCGACGCGATGCGTGACGCGGCCGCTGCCGAAGGAACCGGCCGGCTGGAGCCGCTCCGTGCTTTGCAGGTGCGGGCCGATCAGACCGACATCCACGCGCTTGATCGAGATCGGCTGGATCATGGCGAATTGCTTGCCACGGGAGAAGGTCATGTAGGTTTGGCGCGCTTCGACGCGCACATCGTCGCCCAGCGAACACGCCGCCTCGACCACGCGCTCGTAGATCAGCAGCAGAGCCGCCTTCAGGCCGGCATACTGCTTCGCCAGCAGCTCGTCGGCGCTGGGCTCAACGTAGCCGGGCGCTTTGTCCGCCTCGCTCACGACGAGGAAGGCGGCGCTGTGCCCGAGTCCGTACTCGGCTTTGAGCCAGTCAACTCGTTGCCTGTGGCCGCTCATCCCCACTGACCGCACGATCGTCACCCACTCGTCCAGCGAGCGGCCGGTCTTTTCGGGCAGGCTGTGCAGAATGGCAGTGCGCATATCGGCGGGACCACGGAGCGCGGGCATCGGTCGAATCCTCCCCTGGCAGAGCAGCAGGCGTTTTCCCGATCCTACGCCGGCCACGCTGCGACGTTGCGCAGGATTATGGCAGGCGCCGGCAGCGGCAGGGCGATGATGCGGATGCGCTCGCGTACGCGGCGCCGCGCGTGGCCGCAGCGTGAGCCGTTGCCGCATGGCGCGGCGTGCCCTCGTGCGGCTCTCACTTCGCCCGGCGCCCGGCCGGCGATCAGCCCCGCTGCGCCGATTCAGCATCTTCGGCGGCGAACGCCGGCCAGAGTGTGGCAACCACGCGCTCGGCCCAGCCGCGCTCCGGCGGCCCAACGGCGAGGTAATGCTGGAGAAAACTGCCCATCACCGCGTGCGCGGCCAGCTCGGCGTCGAGGTCGGCGCGGACTTCGCCGCGCACTTTGCCACGCGCAAGCGCCTCCACCACATCCTCACAGCGCGGGGCGATCATGCGCTCGCGGAAGCGGCGCAGCAGCTCGGGGTGCTGGCGCTCCTCCACCAGCAGCGTGCCCATCAGCGTCATATCGAACTTCAGCCGGGCCTGCTCAAGGTGCCGGACCAGGTCGCGGCGCGTGTCGCCGCTGTTCGGCGCGGCGACCTGCGCCCGCATGTAGGCGATCGCCGCCAGTACCAGCTCGGACTTATCGCGGTAGCGGCGGTAGATCGCGGGGCGGCCGACGCCCGCGGCTTCGGCGACGCCGGCGATCGACATGCGCGCGTAGCCCTGCTTGATCAGCAGCCGCGTCGCCGCTCGCAGAATCGCGGCGTCCACGGCCTCGTCGAGCGGCCTGCCGCTGCGCGGGGCGACAGCGGCAGGTGAAGCGGCTTCAGCGGCATTCGTATCGCGTGGCATCGGGCCCAGTGTAGCAAAGCAGCCATCGGCTTCCACGCGCGCCGGTCCGGGTCGGAAGCACGGCTGCCTGTCCGTCTGGTCAGTGCCCGGCCCGGCTGCTTTGCCGGGCGCGGATCCGTCCGCAAGACGGCGGCGCGGCCATCATGGCGCACTGTGAGCATAGATACGTTACGATACTGGATCGGAACATATCCTGTACTGCGAAGCAACCAGCAAGGAGATCGCCGTGACCGCTGCATTGAATCTGTATCGCCCGCCCACGGGCGCAGAAAGGCCCCACCGATGAACCGCACGACCACTCCGTCCGGCACAACCGGGCAACCTCCCGCGATCCTGCCCACGGGCAGCGGCATCTGGGTGCGCGAGCTGTGCAAGACCTACGCCGGCGGCATCGAAGCGTTGCGCGGCGTCTCCTTCGAGGTGCGCCGCGGCGAAGCCTTCGGGCTGCTCGGCCCCAACGGCGCCGGCAAATCCACGACGATCGGCATCCTCACCACGACGGTGCGGCCCACGAGCGGCAAAGTCCTGCTCGCCGGCCACGACGTTGCCCGCGAGGCGATCGCGGCGCGGCGCGTCTCGGGCATCGTCTTCCAGGACTCGGTGCTCGACGGCGCCCTCTCGGGCCGCGCCAACCTCACCCTGCACGCCCGCCTCTGGGGCGTGCCCAAAGACCGCGCCAAACAGCGCATGGCCGAGCTGGTCGAGACGATGGGCCTCGCCGAGGTGATCGACCGGCCGGCGCGCTCCTACAGCGGCGGTCAGCGGCGCCGGCTCGAAATCGCCCGCGCCGTGCTCAGCGAGCCGCGGGTGCTCTTCCTCGACGAGCCCACCGTCGGGTTGGACCCGGCGATCCGCCACGAGCTGTGGGCGCTGATTCAAGACCTGAGCGCCCGCCAGGGGCTCACGATCCTGCTGACCACGCACTATCTGGACGAGGCCGAACGGCTCTGCGATCGCATCGCGATCATGCACGCCGGCCGCATCGTGGCGCTGGACTCGCCGGCCAACCTGCTCGCGGGGCTGGGCGCCGAGATCCTGGAAGTCGATGCGGCCGGCGCGGCGGACGCGCTGCGCGGTGCCCTGCGCGACTCAGGACTCCCGGTCGAGAATGCGCTGGCGATCGGCTCCGTGCTGACGATCCCGTTGCAGGACGGACAGGGCGACTTGGCCGTGCGCCGGCTGCGCGAAGCCGCCCTGCCGATCCGTTCGATCGCCGTGCGCCGCCCGACGCTGGACGACGTCTACCTGCGCCACACCGGCGCCCGCCTCGCCGCCTGATGTTGCCCGCTTCTGGGAGAAAATTCGGAAGGAACCGTCGCCATGCTCTCGCAACTGATGACCCTCTACCGCCGCCGGCTGCGCCTGCTCGCCGGCAGCCCGCGCGAACTGCTCGTACCACTGACCACGCCGTTGCTGTTCGCCCTCGTGATCGCCCCGGCGCTGAACGACTCGCTCGGCTCGTTCAACCCGAAGATCAACTACATGACCTTCGTCTCTGTCGCCACCGTCGTGCTGCTCGTGCCGCTGAACGCCCTCTTCACCGGCATCAGCGTCTTCGCCGACCGCGAGCACGGCGGCCTGCGCGAGCTGCTGGCGGCGCCGCTGCCGCGCTGGCTCGTGCCGCTCGGCAACGTGCTGGCGACGCTGACGATCACGGCGTTTCAGGTGGTCGTGCTGATGCTGGCCGCCGTCGCGCGCGGCGCCACGCTGCACACCGATGCCATCGGGCTGCTCTGGTTCGCCGTGGCGACGGTGCTGCTGGCCGCGACGGTCGCGGCGATCGCGGAGGTGCTGGCCTTCCGCGCCCGCTCGCAGGAGGAGTACGTCGGCATTATCCCAGCGATCGCGATCGTGCCGTGGTTCTTCGCCGGTTCGCTCTTCCCGATCGACGTGCTGCCGAAGGGCCTCGCCGGCGTCGCCAAAGTCCTGCCCTCGACGCACGCGCTGGCGCTGATGCGGCACGGGCTGGTCGGCGGCTCACCCAGCGGCCTCCAGGCGATCTGGGGCAACCATTCGGAGACCGCGCTTGCGGCAGCCAGCCTCGCCGTGCTCGCCGGCTTCACGGCCCTGCTGATCGGCGTCGCGATGCAGGTATTCCGCCGCTCGGCCCTCCAGTAGCCGCGGACGTCGATCCGTGTTCGGTCTCATCGCCGTGGGCCGGGGATCTCCGCCATCCGGCCCGCGCACCCGCTCAAAGGCCGCCGATCCCGGGCAAACAGATATCCAAAGACAGGAGCAGGAGTCATGGCCGCATTCGTCGTCGTTCAAGCCCTGGAGATCACCGATCCCGCGGGCATGAGCCGCTACGCGCAGATCGTCGGACAGACGATTGAGCAGCACGGAGGTCGTGTGGTCGCCGGCAGGCAGGCGCAGGTGCTCGAAGGGGAACTGCATCCCCTGAGTATGTTCGTCATCGAGTTCCCGAGTCAGGAGCATGTACAGCGCTGGTATGACTCGGAAGCGTATCGCGAACCGAAAGCGCTGCGGCAGCGCTCCTCCAGGATGAACCTCTTTGCCGTCCCCGGCACATAGCGAACACGGCGGCGGCCCAGACCGCCGCCCGCGTTCGGCTGCACGCACCCAACGGCAGCCTCACCTCAGCGTTGTACGGCCACCAACAGCCGTGTGTATGCGTGTGCCATTCCGGCACCGGGCAGCACCGATTCACGAAGGGAATCACACCATGACCACGCCAGCAACCGCCCACGACACCGACACCGCAACCACCTGGGAGATCGATTCCGCCCGGTCGCGAGTGAGCTTCGCCGTCCACAAGCGCCTCCTCGTCGTGCCCCTCAACGTCCGCGGCCGCTTCGCCGACGTTGCCGGCACGATCAGCCTCAGCACAGCCCGGCCGGCTTCCTCGCATGTTGCGGCCACCATCCGGGCGGCGAGCGTGAGCACCGGCAACAGCATGGCCAGCCGGATGCGCGACAAGCATCTGCGCGGGCCCGACTTTTTGGACGTCGAGCGCTTTCCCACGATCACGTTTCACAGCCGTGCAGTCACGCCCGTCGACCCGGCCGCCGGGAGCTACCGCATCAGCGGCGATCTGACAATCCACGGCGTCACACGCCCGGTGGAACTCGACACCCATGCCGCGCCGGAACAGGATCCGCGGCTGTCGCGGCTGACGTTCAGCGCCACCACCTCGCTGAACCGGCGCGACTTCGGCCTGACCTGGCGCGCGTTGTACCTCGGTGTCGGCGACGAGATCGCTGTCGCGCTCGAGGTTGAGGCGGATCGGGGCTGACGCGGCGGCACGCCCGGGCGTCTTCGAAACCTCCCCGTCGTCCGGGACTCCGGCATCCCCGGGATGTCCGGGAACTCAAATGAGATGAAGCCAGGATAGCTGCAATGCGCATCGAGCATAGAGCCCGCAAGAAGAGCCTGTTGGGTCGCTGGGCCGGCGTGGTCACACGCCGGCGCGGCCTGGTGGTCAGTGTCTGGGTTGTCGCCCTGATCGGGTTGCTCGCCTTCTCGCGGGCGGCGGGCGGCAGCTTCTGCGGCAATCTCGATATCCCCGGCACGGAGTCGCAGAAGGCGGCCGACCTGCTGAAGAGCCGCTTTCCGCAGCAGGCCGGCGACAACGCCACGATCGTCTTCAAGGACGCCCGCGGCCTCAACGACCCGGCCGTGCAGGGCGTTGTCACGACCGTGCTGGGCGAGGCCGGCGGCCTGAAAGGCGTTGTCGGCGTCGGCTCACCGTACCAGCAGAACGGCGCTGGCAGCATCTCGCAGGACGGCACGATCGGCTATGCCAGCGTGCAGTACGCCAAACGCGCCAGCTCGCTCAGCGCGCACGACGTCAAGCCGCTGCTGAACCTCGTCGACCGCGCGAAGGGCGGCGGGCTGACCGTCGAAGCGGGCGGCGCGGTCGTCTATCAGACGGACGTGGCGCCGCCCGGCGCCAGCGAGGCGATCGGCCTGCTCTTTGCCGTCTTTATTCTGCTGATCGCCTTCGGCTCGGTGGTGGCGATGGGGCTGCCGCTGGCGACGGCGGTCGTGGCGCTGGGCGTGAGCTTCGCCGGGATCGCCTTTCTGGCGAACGTGCTCGAGTTCCCCTCCTTCGCCAGCGAGTTCGCGGCGCTGATCGGCCTCGGCGTCGGCATCGACTACGCGCTGCTGGTTGTGACCCGCTACCGCGAAGGGCTGCACGGCGGCAAGAGCGTCGCTGAGAGCGTCGAACTGGCGCTGACGACGGCGGGCCGCTCGGTCATCTTCGCCGGCAGCGTCGTGGTCATCGCGCTGCTCGGCCTCACGCTCGTGGGTATCCCCTTCGTCGGTGCTCTTGGCATCGGCTCGTCGCTGGTCGTAGCCGTGGCTGTGCTCGTCGCGCTCACGCTGCTGCCGGCACTGCTCGCCTTCAGCGGGCGCAACATCGATCGCTGGCCGCCGCCGTTTCTGCACGTGCAGCTCGGCGGCGGCCAACAGGACGGCGGCTGGTATCGCCTGGCGCGGCGCATCCAGCGGCGGCCGCTGCTGTGGTTCGGCGCCTCGCTTGTGCTGTTACTGGCGCTGGCGGCGCCGGTGCTGCGCCTGCGGCTCGGCTCGTCGGACGCCGGCAACGGTTCAACCTCCTTGCACTCGCGCCGCGCCTACGACGTGCTCACCGAAGGGTTCGGCGCCGGCTTCAACGGCCCGCTCACGGTCGTCGTGGACACGAAAGGAGCGGGCGCAAACACCGGCGCGGCGCTCTCCGCGCTGGGCTCCGCCCTGGCCGGGCAAGCGGGCGTCGCCCAGGTCTCTCCGCCGGTGCAGAACTCGGCCGGCGACGCGGCCATCATCCAGGTCACGCCGGCGACCTCGCCGCAGGACGTGGCGACACAGGACCTGATCCACACGCTGCGGCACGGCACGCTGCCGTCGGCGCTGGCGGGCACGGGCGTCCGCGCCTACGTGGCCGGGCCGACCGCGGCCTTCCTCGATATCGGAGACCGCATTCAGAGCCGTCTGCCGCTCTTCTTCGCCGCGGTGATCGGCCTCTCGGTGCTGCTGCTGATGGCCCTCTTCCGCTCGGCCGTCGTCGCGCTGAAGGCGGGCGTGATGAACCTGCTCTCGATCGGCGCGGCATACGGCGTGCTGGTCGCGATCTTCCAATGGGGCTGGCTGGCAAGCGTCGTCGGCGTGCGCAAGGGGCCGGTGGAGAGCTTCCTGCCGATGTTCCTGTTTGCGATTCTGTTCGGCCTCTCGATGGACTACGAGGTCTTCCTGATCAGCCGTGTGCGGGAAGAGTACCTGGTCACCGGGGACAACAAGGCGTCGGTGGCGCACGGGCTGGCCGTGACGGCACGGGTGATCACGGCGGCGGCGGCGATCATGGTCGTCGTCTTCCTCAGCTTCGCGCTGGGCGACGCCCGCGTGGTCAAAGAGTTCGGCGTCGGTCTGGCGACGGCGATCTTCGTCGATGCGACGATCGTGCGGCTGGTGCTGGTGCCCTCGACGATGGAGCTGCTGGGCAACGGCAACTGGTGGCTGCCTGCCTGGCTCGACCGCCTGCTGCCGCATCTGGATATCGAGGGCCAACCGGGGCGGCGATCGGCCTTCTCTGGCCCCGGCTTCGAGGCAAGCAGCGCCGTGCTGCAGCCCGTGCCCGTGCGCAGCGAGGACTGATCGCCACAACGCCTGCGCCCTCCGAACGGTCCGTCCGCCGGTGGAACGTCTGTTTCCACCGGCGGACATGATCGGCAGGCCGCTGCAACGCGCGGCGTCGAGACCGTGCGCCGTGGGACATTGACCAGAAGTGCGGGACTACCTCGCGGGCACAAGGGGCAGGAGCACGGGCGTGGTGAGACTGATGGTCCCGCTGCCGATCGCCCAGGCGCCAAAGCCGACCGGGAGCGACTGCAGCGCCAACGCTGAAGCAGCAGCACCGGCATGTCAACAAGGGCGGGCGGCGCTGCCAGCGCGCCGGTTGTGTGGGAGCGATCGAGTAGCTGGCGATGCGAGCAGCGTTCGTGAGAACCGATGATGATCGAGATTTGCGTCGGTGAGTGTTCCACCACCTGGTAGATCATGCGCTGCAGGGCGTTCGGCTTGATGAGGGACACTGGTGCCGTCGATCCGAGCGGGCAGCCAGCGTCCTGCCTCACACCGGCGCCAGCGGCCGGTGCGGCTGCCGCAACACAAGGTGAATGGCTGGATGAGTCGCGCCCGTACGAGGAGCCACGAACAGAAGCCTCCGAACGAACTCGCGCCTGCCGTGGCCCAGAGATCGGCTCTGAAAATCCCAGCTAAACGTAAGCGACTTGCCCTCCGACCGCGAGTCCACGACCCTAGGAGCGTCATCACTACTGAGGACGGCTCAATACGCACCCCTCCCAGCTCAAGCTCCCCAACGAGCTGTCCGCTAGGTTGCGCACCCCTACTCCTGTGATCAAATGGGCTGGGGGCAAGCGTGCTGTTGCCGAGCAGCTGGCGGGCATGGCGCCACCCGACATGAGCACATTCTATGAACCATTCATTGGCAGCGGCGCTTTTTTCCTTAGACTGGCGAAGGACCGCTATGCTCACGCAGTCCTATCGGACAGCAATTGCGAGCTCATACATCTATACACAGCGCTAAGGAGTGAACCTGAACAGGTAATTGCAGAACTTGATGACTACCAGCCACTTGCCCTCGATAGAGATAGCTACTATCGCATACGGTCAGAGATCCCATCAAGCCTACCCTCTCCTCGTAGAGCAGCAAGATTCATTTATCTCAATAAAACCGGATACAATGGGCTATATCGCGTCAATAGAGCCGGGATATTCAATGTTCCCTTCGGCAGCTATTCCGTTGCCCCGAGATTGTACGAACGAGACAATCTGTTGATGGTTTCCGAATACCTGCGGTCAGCTACGCTCTCATGTGGTGACTTTGAGAGTAGCCTCTCTCAGGCCGGCAAGGACGACTTCATCTATATGGATCCGCCATACGTTCCCCTGACGAGCACCGCAAACTTCACGAACTACACCAGTGCTTCATTCACAGAAAGTGACCAGCGGCGGCTCGCAGAGCTTGTGGGCGTGCTCACCGCTAAGGGCTGTCGGATCCTCCTATCGAACTCAGACACGCCGCTCGTGCGGGCCTTGTATCGAGCATATAACATGACTGTTGTGTACGTGTCACGGCGAGTGAACTCGGACGCCAGCGGCCGAGGCAAGATAGCCGAGTTGGCGATCCGAAATTACGGCGCCTGATCGCCACGGCTGGGGGCACACATGCCAGGGCGGACGAGGGCCGCTGCCTCGGGTCAGACCTTGGTGGTCAAGACAAGGGAGCTGGCGGTCAAGCTCGGCCTCGACACGCAAACCGAAGTTCGCGTCGGTCGGAGGCTATGGGGCGCAATCCGCCGGATTGATCTGGTCGTCCGAGACCCGGTAACCCGGCGCACTCTCGGCATCGAGTGCAAGGCTCAAGAGACACCGGGTTCCGCCGAAGAGAAAATCCCCGCCACCATTGGCGATATAGCAGCTTGGCCTATCGCGGGAATCGTCGTCTTCAGTGGCTCGGGCTTCTCGACCAACATGCGCCAGTATCTTATCTCGACGGGCAAGGCTGTTCTCTTTGAGGATCTCGAAGATTGGCTACGTCTCTACTTCGGCCTCCCACTTCAGGAGAGGCTGGTATGACCGCGGGAAGTCGGGGTGGCCGGGATAGGGAGCGGCAGGAACGCGCCTACCGATTTCTGATGCAGAGGGCAGAGGATCAAACCCTCTTCACGAGAGACGATTTCATCTCGGCTACTGGCTGGACCTTAAGCAGTATTAAGACGTATATGTCCAAACAGTGGAAGGAATATATAGAAAAGCTTGACGGCGACCTGCGTGTTAAGCGTGAGTTCTGCCGCCTATCACTCACCGCATTTCAGCATCTCGCCACCCAAAGCCGCAAGGTGTTCACGGAGTATAACAGGGCGAAGTATGGCCAAGTAGTCACGTATGAATTCCTCCTTCCTTTGACGAGGCAGGGAGAGCTGAGACGTTCACTTGATGATCTGTTCTATTCTGACACTATCATGAGAAGAGTCAAAGAGATCGGATTGCCGAAGTTTGAGTCCGAATTCCTACGTGAACAGTGTGAAACCGACGAAGATTACACAGATAGGATAATCGCATTCGCCTCGGATCACTTTGATGGTTACTCAATGGGCCAAGTGTCTGGCCGCTTCCGGGCGAACGAACTGATGATTCGCCAACACGCGGGGAACCTCATTGCGGAAGACAAGGAGTACCTCATCGACGAAATAACTGCAAATGTAAGATTTATCATCCCGTGCATGTCCAGCAAAGTGTCGTATGACGAACACAGTGGCTCGATTTCCGAATTTGTCGATGCCAGCCTTGAAGATGTAACGATTGAGGCCGTAACCGCTGAAATTAAGCGCATCAGATCGCTCTTCTTTCATCTCTTTGTCGAGGCTGTAGTGCGTTCCATTCAAGGTGAAGAGGAAATATGGCTGCTTGAGAATGGAGCGACACAGCGGTTATTTGTTTGGGAGCGCGCGAGCAGATGACAGGAGTTCAGAGGGTCACTACCATCACACCAGCGGCATATGTTGTTTATTATCGGACGCGTGGCCTTCCGTCGGACCTTTGCAAATCTGCCCGCCTCACACCGGCACGAGCGGCCGGTGCGGCTGCGGCGGCAATTCGATGTGGATCGGGTCAGAGGGGCGCACCTCGCCGCCCGCTACGACGATGCCCATCACGCCGGCCTCGCGGATGAGCTGGCCCTGGGCGTCGCGGTCCAGCACGGCGGCCATCAGCCCTGGCTGCAGACCATCGAGCTGGGCGCAGGGGTTGCGCAGGCCGGTGATCTCGACGACCGCCTCGGCGCCCAGTTGCAGCCGTGTGCCTGTGGGCAGACGCAGCAGGTCGAGCCCGCGCGTGGTGATGTTCTCGCCCATCTCGCCGGCGCGCACAGCGAAGCCCCGCTCCCGCAGCGCGTCGTGCAGCTCCGCGTGAATCAGATGCACCTGCCGCAGATTCGGCTGGCCTGGATCGCGGGCCACGCGCGAGCGGTGCTGCACGGTCTCGCCCAGGTGCGCGTCGCCCTCCACGCCCAGCCCCGCCAGCAGGCGGATGCCCGGCGCTTCCCGCTTCGAAAGCGTGTGCGCGGCACTGCGATGGACCGCCGCGACGATGCCATGCATAGCCTGCTCCCGCCGCGAAACTCAACCGGCCGCGGTCTGCAGCGTACCAGACCCGGCGACCGGGCCAAACGGCTCTGCCGCGGCCGGGTTCCGGCACCCGACGATCCTTAGGAGCGCTTCATCACTTGCGTTCTAGCGTATTCGGAATTACGCTACGCCGCAGGAGGTGGGCATGGCTGACGATCTGTTCCTCAACGTGCCGCTCCTGCGCCGGCGTGTTCCCAACCTTACCGTCGCCGCGCGCGCGGTGGGCCTGCGACCAGCAACGGTCTCTGACCTGTGCACCGGCAAGATTCCGGTCGGCCGCGCGGAGGTGCGCACCCTGGCCGCGCTGGCCGCGCTCGCCGGCTGCGCCCTCGACGAGCTGGTGCTGCGCGGCGGCACGGGCGGGCTGATCGAGACCGGCATCAAAGTGCTCGACCTGTTCGCGCCGCTGGTGCGCGGCGGCACGGCAGGCTTCGTCGCACGCCAAAACGTGGGGCAGATGGTGCTCGTGATCGAGTTGCTGCGCCGCCTGCGCGTCCAACACGGCTACTTCACCGCGGTTTGGCTGCCGCCCGAACCGCTCCCGGCCCCCGACGAGCTGCTGGCCGAGGCAAGCGCAACCGCGGCCACGGCAGATGAACTGCAGGCGCTCATCGCGGACGTCCGCGACGAGCGCGACGTGATCATCGCCGCCGACCGGCAGACGGTACTCTCCGGAGAGCTGTTCTCGCTGCGCGAGCGGCTGCAGGAGCCAGGCAGCCGGCCGGTTACGCTGGCCCTCTTCGATTCGCGCGGCGAGACGCCGGATGTCGAAGGGGCGCCCTACGGCCCGCTGGAGACCGTGTGGCGCTTCGACGTCGACCTGGCCGTGCGCCAGCTCTATCCGGCGGTGGATCCGCTGGGTTCCACCTGCGTACTGGTGGAAGGCGCTCAGTTGGAGGCAACGCACCTCAGCGTGGCGGCGCGTGCCCGTGCGTTGTTGCGCCGCTACCGCGAGCTGCGCGCGGTTGTGACGGTCCATGGGCTGGAACGGTTCTCGCCTGCCGACCAGGCGAAGGCGCATCGGGGTGAACGGCTGGAAGCGTTCCTGACGCAGCCGTTCTTCGTCGTGGAGGGGTTTTCCGGGCGGCCCGGCGTCTGGGTATCGCTGCCGGAAACGCTCGACGGCGTGCGCCGCATCCTCGACGGCGCCGCGGACCAGATGGAGGCCGACCAGCTTCGCTACGGTGGGCCGCTCCCCACGCGGGGCGGAGCCGGCCGGCCGCCGTCCGCTTGAGGCCGGAACGAGGCAGATCGCCGAACATTATGCGGAGTTGCGGGTGTCTCGGCTCCTGACCAGTGTTGGCAGATGGGATAGTTTAACGGTATTGTAACGGCTGGTGCAGGTGTGTTGCGTTTCCCGTACGGCACCCACGCGGGGCGCACGGCACCCGGAGAGCGTTGGGCGGAGACGCAGTTCGCGCGCGCAAGTCTGCCGGCGAGGCAGGCATGGCAGCCGGCTCCGGTACGTTGGAGCCGGCCGTCAGCTATTTGCTCGAAAGCCTGGACGAGGCCTGCTTCGCCGTCGACGCCAGCGGCCGCTTCACCTACGTCAACCTGCTCGCGTCGCATGCGCTCGGCCAGACGCGCAAAGCGCTGCTCGGCCGGGTGCTTTGGAACGAGCTGCCCGCCGCCGCCGCCGAACTGTTGCGCCGCCACGCGCAACAGGCGCTTACCGCCGGCAGCATCGTCGAGTTCGAGGGAGTGCTCGCCGGCAGCGCGGTCCGGCGCGTGCGCATCCGCCCAACCGGCGATGGCTTCTTCGTCTACCTCGCCGACCCCGCACCAGACTCCGGCGCTCAATCCAGCCCCGCGGCAGCGCCCGCGGCCGGCCCGGTCGCTGGCGCCGAGGCCGCGCTTGAAGTTGCCGGCTTCATGCAGCTTGCCTCGGCAGCAGACGATGCGCCGCTGCGAGCGCTCGCCGATGCCCTGCCGTACATCGTTTGGCTTGCCGATATTCATGGTAGGCTGGACTATCTGAACGCCTGCTGGTTCGCCTACACCGGTCTGCGCGAGGATGAATCCTACGGCGCGACAGCACAGCTACGGGCGTTTCACCCGGAGGATCTCTCTGCGTTCGAGGCAGGTTGGCGTGCGGCGCGGCAGAACGGCGAGGCATTCGAGTTCGCCTTCCGTTTGCGCCGTGGTGACGACGAATCCTTTCGCTGGCACCTGGGCCGCGTCGTGCCCGTGCGCGATCGCGAAGGCCGCATCGTGAAGTGGTTTGGCACCAGCACCGATATTGACGATCAGAAGCGCGCCGAAGAGGGGTTGCGCTTTCTGGCCCGCGCCAGTGAGGCGCTCACCGTTTCGCTCGACTACGAGGCGACGCTCACCAGCATCGCCCGGCTCGCCGTGCCGGTGCTCGCCGATTGGTGCATCGTCGACGAGCTGGAAGAGGACGGGACGTTTCGCCGCATGGCGATCGTCCACGCCGACCCGGCCAAAGCCGACCTGGCGTGGGAGATGGAGCAGCGCTTCCCCACCGATCCCGGCGGGCGCATCGGCCCGGCCGCGGTGCTGCGCAGCGGCCGGCCGGAGCTGCATCCCACCGTCTCGCGCGATCTGCTGGTCGAGCTGACCGAGAGCGGCGAGCACCTGGCGCTGCTCGAACGGTTGGGCTTTCACTCCTACGTCTGCGTGCCGCTGATCGCCCGTGGCCGCACGATCGGCGCCCTGACGTTTATTTCCGGCGATGCGGCCCGCCAGTACGGCTCGCAGGATTTGGCCCTGCTCGAAGACCTGGCACACCGCGCCGCGCTGGCGGTGGACAACGCCCGTCTCTATGAAGCGGAGCAGCAGGCGCGCCGCGCCGCCGAGCGCTCGGCCGGTCGCACCGCCCGTCTGCAGGCCGTCACCGCCGCCCTCTCCGAAGCGCTGACCCCGGCGCAGGTCGCGCACGTGATCGTGGCACAGACGATGGCGGCCCTGCGCGCCGATGCGGCTTACGTGGCCCTGCTCGGCGAGGGCGGCGCCGTTGCGGTCGTCGAAGTCGCCGGGGCGCCGCTCGATTTGGAGCCCGAACGCCGCACGCTCACGCTCGACGCCGCGCTGCCGCTGAGCGACGCGATGCGCGCCCACGAGCCGCTCTGGCTCGACTCGGCCGAGCTGCTCTCGCGGCGCTATCCGGCGATCTCCGGGCTGCGGGTGCAGGCCGGCCGCGCGGCGCTGGCCTGCATCCCCTTGCTGGTGGAGGCGCGTGTCGTCGGCGGCATCAGCATGAGCTTTCCGGAGTCGCGTGCGTTCACCGAGGAGGACCGTGCGCTGGCGATGGCGCTGGCGCGGCAGTGCGCCCAGGCGCTGGAGCGCTCACGGCTGTACGAAGCGGAGCGCGCCGCCCGCGCCGCCGCCGAGGCCGCGACCGAAGAGGTCAAGCGCACGCAGGAGCGGGTGATCGAGAGCGAGCGGCTGCGGGCGCTGGGCGAGCTGGCCAGCGGCATCGCGCACGACTTCAACAATATCCTCGCCGTGATTCTCGGCCGCTGCGAGGTGCTGCTGGCCAGCGACGCCAACACGATCCAGCCGGCAGACGTGGCGCGCCACTTCGAGGTGGTGCGCCAGGCCGCGCGCGACGGCGAGGCGACGGTCAAGCGGTTGCAAGCCTTCTCCGGCATCAACCGCTCGCCCTCAACCGGCGCGATGGACGTGCCGGCGATCGTGCGCGACGTGGTGGAGTATACGCGGCCGCGCTGGAAGGATGAGGCGCAGCAGCGCGGCGTCACCGTGCAGGTGGAGATCGACGCCGCGCCGCTGCCGCCGATCGTGGGCGATCCGTCCGAACTGCGCGAAGTGCTGGTCAATATGCTCTTCAACGCCCTGGACGCACTGCCGCGTGGCGGCGCGATCCGGCTGAGCGTCAGCCGCAGCGACGGCGACGTGATCGTCCGCGTCGCCGACACCGGTCTCGGCATGGCCGAAGCCGTGCGCAAGCGCATCTTCGAGCCGTTCTATACGACGAAAGGGCAGCGCGGCGCCGGGCTTGGTCTCAGCATGTCCTACGGCATCGTCACACGCATGGGCGGCCACATCGACGTGGCCAGCACGCCGGGCGAGGGCACGGTCTTCACCGTCACGCTGCCCTTCCGTGAGGCGCACGCAGAGGAGCAAGGCAGCATCGACGAGTTCGTCGGGCCGCTCTCCATCCTGCTGGTGGACGACGAGGCACAGATCCTCGAAACAACCCAGCTCATGCTCGAGCTGGACGGCCACCAGGTGACGACCGCCGACGGCGGCGCCGAGGCGCTGGAGCTGCTGCGCGAGAGCGCCGAGCCGGGAGAACCGGGCATCTATGACATCGTCTTAACCGACCTGGGCATGCCGGGCATGAACGGCCTGCAACTGCTGGCCGCGATTCGCGCCGCCGGCTATGCGCTGCCCTGCCTGCTGGTCACAGGCTGGGGCGCCGAACTGGCCGGCACCGATGTGGAGGCCGCGGGCGCCCAGGCCGTGCTGCCGAAGCCGTTCTCGGTCCAGCAGCTGCGCCAGGCGCTGGCCGCCGTGCTGCCCGTACGCGAGACGGCGTAGCACGCATCCGATCCGCAGCGGTCGGGGGCACCTAACCCTGACTTCGCTGAAGCGAAGTCTATCCCTTCCCGAAGCGGGAAGGGTGGGGTTCGAGGACACGCGATCGGTCGGGAGACCAGCCCGCCGCGTGTCCCGCAAGGACACCCGAGCCCCGTCGCCGTCCGGCGCCGCTGGGAACGCTCCAGAAGTCCCTTTCCCGGCTCGGGAAGGGACAGCTTTGCCGTCAGGCGAAGCAGGGTCAGGCGCCCCGCCACACCGACGCGGCCGTGCATCGTCGGCCCCGCGACCGCTTGACGTTGCCGGCAGTCAACCGGAAAATCGGGAAAAAGGGAAGTATGGTCTGAATGCCATGAAAAAACGCGAGCTTGCCCCATCGGCGATCGAATCGCGCGCGGTGCTGCTGCTGCGCGCCCTTGCCAACCCGGTGCGCTTCCGCATCGTCGAGCTGCTCGCCGAGCGCAAGGACTGCACCTCGCTGCAACTGGCCGAGGTGCTGCCGCTGGCGCAGTCCAGCCTGTTCGACCATCTCGCCGCGCTGCGTGAGGCCGCCGTCGTGCAGTCGAGCGGCGAAGGGCCGAACCGCTACTACTGTCTGGACCCGGCCGCGCTCGACTTCCTCGCCGGCTATCTCAGCGGGCTCGGGCAGCACACACGGTCATGGCTGGGCCTGGTCGAAGACGCGCGCAGGGAGGGGATCATGGATATCCGCGACGCGACGTTGGAGGATGCAGCGTCCATCGCCCGCATCTACAACCAGGGCATCGAGGACCGGGTAGCGACGCTGGAAACACAGGCACGCACGGCGGAGGAGCGAGCGGAGTGGCTGGCGGCGCGCGGCCCGCGGCATCCGGTCATCGTCGCGGTGGATGGCGCGGGCGCGGCGATCGGTTGGGCCTCACTCAATCCCTTCAACCCGCGGCCGGCCTACGATCACGTGGTGGACTTCTCGGTCTACGTCGGCCGCGACCAGCGCGGTCGCGGCGTGGGCGATGCACTGCTCGGCGTGCTCGAAGGGCGCGCCCGCATGCTCGGCTACCACAAGATGGTGCTTGCGGCTTTTCCCACGAACGCGCCGGGCATGCGCCTCTACGAGCGCCACGGTTTCGTCACCGTCGGCGTCTACCACGAGCAGGGCATGCTCGACGGGCGCTGGGTCGACGTGGTCGTGATGGAAAAACTGCTGAGCTGAACGCCGCGCGGCGCTCATGCTATTGTCAGCGCCTCCGTGCCGCGCTGTAGATGGGCCACCGCGATCCGCAGCGGCGTCGGGTTAACCGTTTACTGCTCGGAACGCTCACTGCCGGATCGTCTCCATCTCCCAGGATTGGGAGCCAGAGCGCAGCGCAACCGTCGGAGACTTCCAACGCACAGGAGAGGATGAGGGCCGACGGCCGGGCCGCGTATACTGGCGGCGATCCGCGCGGCGGGAGCGGCAGGAGGCAGGCGATGGCCGACAACGAGACGATGCGCAAGGGCTATGCGCTCCGGCGGCAGCTCATGGGCGAGGTGTTCGTGGAGCGCACGAACCAGAGCGTCTACGACGATCCGATCATGGAGAAGTTCCGCGATCTGGCGGCCGAGACCGTGTTCGGCGCGCTGTGGACGCGTCCCGGCCTGGATCTGAAGACCCGCACGCTGATCTGCGTTGTCTCCGACACGGCCACGGGCCGCACGCCGGAGCTGGCCATCCATCTGCGTATGGCGCGCGGGCAGGGCTGGAGCGAGGACGAGCTGGTCGAAGCGCTGTTGCACCTGTCCGGCTACGTCGGCGTGCCGCTCGTGCGCGAGGCGCTGCTCACGGCGAAAGACGTCTTTGCCGAACTGAGGCGCGAGAGCGCCGCTTCCGTGTGAGCGCCGCGTCGGCTTGACGGCGTGCACGGCGACGGGGCGGCCGTGTGCGATCGCTGCCCATTGGTGCCGCATCAGGTGCCCGCAACCGGCAGTCTTGACGATCATCATTGCCCCGGCGCGGCGGCAGCGCCCGCACCCGCGAGCGTACTCACGTTGCCGTCCGGCGTGATCAGGCGAATGCGGCGGTTCGTGAAGTCCGCCACATAGACCAGGCCATTCGCGTCTACGGCGACGCCCAGCGGCAGATTGAACTCAGCCACGGCGCCCGATCCCTCGATGAAGCCGGCCGTGCCCGAACCGGCGAGAGTGACGACACGCCCATCGGACGTGATCTTGCGGATGCGCTGGTTGTAGCTGTCGGCCACGTAGACATTGCCGGCCGCATCGAGGGCGACGCCGGCCGGGAAATCGAAGCGTGCCTCGGCGGCGGCCGCGTCGATGAAGCCCGCCTTGCCCGTGCCGGCGAGCGTGGACACCTTGCCGTCCCGTGTAATCTTGCGGATGCGGTGATTGCCCATGTCGGCGACGTAGACATCGCCGGCGGCATCCGTCGCCACGCCCGCCGGGCCATTGAAGCGTGCGCTCGTGCCGCTCCCGTCGGCCCAGCCCTTCACGCCCGAACCGGCGAGGGTCGAGACGGTGCCGTCGGGCAGGATCTTGCGGATACGATTGTTGCCGCGGTCGGCCAGATACACATTCCCACTGTGATCGACGGCGATGCCCGCCGGCTCTTGAAACTGCGCCTGGCTGCCGGGACCATCCTTGTAGCCGGCGACTCCCGAGCCCGCGAACGTGGTGGTGCTGCCATCAGGGGCGACTTTGCGGATGGCGTTAATGATGTCGTCGGGAAAGTAGATGTTCCCGGCGGTGTCCATGGCCTGGGTAACGGCGCGGGCGCCCAGTCCGGTTTTCGGCACGCGGACCACCCGGCCGTCCAGGCCAATAAAACGCACGTTGTGGTCGCTCGCGCTGCCGGCATCGAAGACGCCGATCGTTCCCGACGCCCCGACGATCAGCGCCTGCGGATCGACGAACGCCACCGAGGGAGCAGGCGCAATGCTGCCGCGCGGCGGTGTGGGGCCGACCGTGCCCGGTGTCGGGGTCATGACTGCGCCGGAGACCGGCGAAACCTTGTGCTGCCAGGGACCGGGCAGCCGGCCCGACGCTGCCGCCGCGACCGTCGCGCCGAGCGCGACGATGGCCACGGCCGCGAGCGTGTACAGGGCCGGCCGGTGTCTCCTGGCGCCGCGCACCGGCGCCGCGCTGAGTCGATCGACTGTCTCTTATAC
>CALFMN010000085.1 GCA_937879875.1 uncultured Chloroflexota bacterium
TACACGCGTAAGATCGTCGGCAGCGTCAGATGTGTATAAGAGACAGTCCTGGGACGGACGATTTCGGCGTTCACGACTCCCTGCTCACCACTCACCACTCACCACCGTCAGTGCAGCGAGCTGTGCAGCAGGTCGCGGGCCATGATGATGCGCTGCACCTCGCTGGGGCCTTCGCCGATGCGGCGGATGCGCAGCTCGCGGTACCAGCGTTCGAGCGGCAGGTCTTTGCTGACACCGAGGCCGCCGTGGATCTGGATGCAGCGGTCCACGACACGGCCTGCGCCCTCGGTGCCGACCAGCTTCGCCATCGCCGCCTCGCTGCGGAAGGGCTTGCCGCCATCCGCCTTGCTGGCCGCCGCCAGGCAGAGCCAGCGCGCCGTCGCGATGTCGATCTCGTTGTCCACCAGCATCCACTGGATCGCCTGGCGGCTGGCGAGCGGCTCGCCGAAGGTGACGCGCTCTTTGGACCAGGCCACGGCCATGCGCTGCGCGGCGACCGCGACGCCGATGCACTCGGCCGAGTACGGGATGCGGTTGCGTGTCAGCCGGTCGTTGGCGATCGCAAAGCCGCCGCCTTCTTCGCCCAGGATGTTCTTGTGCGGCACGCGCATGTTGTCGAACGACAGCTCGGTCGGCGGGTGCGTCGAGCGCAGCACATGCACGATGCGCCGCACCTGGAAGCCCGGCGTATCCGTGTCCACTATGAAGCAGGTGATGCCGTTGCGGCCTTTGGAAGCGTCGGTGCGGGTGAAGAGCAGGCCGTAGTCCGAGGTATCCGCGCCGCTGATCCAGAGCTTCGAGCCGTTGATCACCCACTCGTCGCCGTCCCGCACGGCCGTGGTGCGGATCGCGCGGGCCGGGTCCGAGCCGCCGGAGGGCTCGGAGAGGCCGAAGAAGCCGCGCTTCTCGCCGCGCAGCGTGGGATATAGATACTTCTGCCGCTGCTCCTCGCTGCCGGCGTAGAGCTGCGCCAGCCCGCCCGCGCCGAACACGCCGTAGCAGGGCGTGTAGAGCCCGGCGCGGTGCTGGCTCATCTCCTCGGCCATCAGCGTGCGGTTGGTCGTGTCGAGGCCGGCGCCGCCCAGCTCGATCGGCACGTCCGGGTTGAAGAAGCCCATCTGCTGCGTCATCGCCATCAGGCGTTGGCGCTCATCGCGCGGGAGTTCGGTGCAGTCGGGGTCCAGCTCGCGCTCGAGCGGGACGATCTGCTCCAACACAAAGCGCCGCACCGTCTCGACGATCAGGCGCTGCTCGTCGCTCAGCTCCAGGTCCATCGCGTCCTCCGGCTCTTGGCCGCCGAATTTGCAACCGATATCCCACGCTCAGGAGAAAGCGCCCAAGGCGTAGGCCAGGGTGAAGCTAAACACCATGATTAGGCCTGCGGTTGGCATGGCGCATGCGAGCAGCATCTGCCTGAACTCCTGCCGAGTGGGCTCTCCCGGATACCCAGCGGGCGGTCGCGATGCCTGCGCCTGCCCCACGCGGTGAGCAATCCACGCAGTCCAGCCGAGGATCCAGAGTCCCTGCACACTGAGCGCGAGCACAAAGACGGTTTGCTTCACGGCTACTCAACCATTCCACTCCGCCAGGGAATCGGCCGGTTTTGAGGCCATGTTGTATCGCTTCACACTGTTGCCTCAGCGCTCTTCCAGTGGAAGCGGCCCAGCGTGGGCACGAACTCGCCGGGCTGATCGTTGCCGGGCGGCAGGCGGCCGTGGTCCTCGTTGAAGCGCTGCAACAGGTCGCGGAAGCGCGTCATGTACTGCATGTTCTCTTCGTAACGGAACTGGCGGCCGCGCTCTGCGCTGATGGCGTTCGCCTGGCCTTCGAAGTGGCGCTTCAACTCGCCGCGCAGGCCGAAGAGGCTCTTACCGCCCGCCATGCCGATGTAGACGATCTCGCCGTGCTCGTCCGCGATCTCGTAGACGCCGAGCGAGTTCGGGATCGCGCGCTCGAACGCCCGCCCCGATTCCCAGCGCCGCCACGGTTTCTGCAGTGGCATCAGCCGACCTCCCGCGTTTCCCGGCCCATCATGGCACGTTCGCGGGGAAGGCGCAGCGGTTGGCGGGCGCCGCTCACACCCCTGCCCCCTGCGCCGCGACCGGAGCCTCCGCCGTGATGCCGCTCGTGTGGAGCGCGTCAAGCATCTCCTGCGACAGGCCAAGCAGGCCGCCGAGCACGGGGCGGTTCGCCCCGCCGAAGCGCGGCGCGGGCATATCAATGCGGCTGGCATGCCGGCCGCGCAGCTTGAACGCCACGCGCGTGTGCGGGAACGGCCGCATCAGGTCGGGATAGGTGACGTCCTGAAACGCGTCGCGGGCCAGGACATGCTCGTCTTCGAGCAGTTCGCGCACGTTCAGCACGGCGCCGGCCGGCACGCCTGCCGCCTGCAAGCGCCGTTGCAAAGCGTGCTTGTTCTCGTGCGAAGTCCACTCCGTGATGATCGCGTCCAGCGCGTCTTGATTGGCGTGGCGCGAGAGCGCATCGGCGAAGCGCACATCGGCGGCCAGCTCCGACCGCCCCATCTCGTGGCACAGCGCCGCAAACTGCGCGTCCGTCTCCACGCCAATCGCGATCCACTCGTCGTCCGAGACCGCTTGTTGGGGGCGCCCCAACACGCCTCTGCCAGCCCCGCCGCGCTGCTCGTCCCCACTATTCCCTATTCCCTCATCCCTATTCCCTTCGCAACGGTACACGCCGTGCGGCGCCTGCCACGGATGCCGGTTGCCCGTGCGCGTCTGCACGCGGCCGTTCATCTGCACGTCGAGCAGCGCCTCGGCCACGATCTGCAGCTCGCCCTCGATCATCGCGCACTCGACGTACTGCCCCTCGCCCGTGCGGCGGCGATGGCGCACGGCGGCCAGCAGCGAGAGCGCCGCGAGCTGCGCGGCGTTCTGGTCGCAGTAAAAGTTGCCGGGCTTGCTCGGCGGGCCGTCCTCGTAGCCCGTCAGATGCGAGAGGCCGCTCATCGCGTCGATGCCGGGGCCGTAGGAGATGCGGTCTTTGTACGGCCCGCTCTTGCCGAAGGCGGGCATCGAGACGAGGATGATGTCCGGCCGCACGCGGCAGAGGTCCGGGTAGCCCAGGCCAAGGTTCGCCATCACCCGCGGCGAAAAGTTCTCGACCACCGCGTCGCTGACCTTCGCCAGCTCCAGAAAGAGCGCCCGCCCCTCCGCCCGGCGCAGATCAAGCACGACGCCGCGCTTGCCGCGGTTGAGGTCGTTGAAGTGGATCACGCGGTTCCACGGCTCGTCCGGTGCGCCGGGCTTCGGCGGAGCCGCGCCTGGCGGGTTGAGATGGCGCGTGTCCGGCCCTTCGATCTTGATCACGTCGGCGCCGAAGTCGCCCAGGATGCTGGTCGCGGTCGGCCCGGCGACGGCGTTGGTGAAGTCGAGCACGCGGATGCCTGCCAGCGGCTTCGCCATCGTCAAATTGCCCCCAGCGCCCGCAGCCGCGCCAGCTCTGCGGGCGTGCGCCAGCGCCCCCAGACTTCGGCGTTGTGCTCGCCCAGCAGCGGCGCCCGCGTCACCCGCCAGGGCGTGGCCGAAAGGCGCACGGCCGGCCCCGGCTGGCGCAACGTGCCGGCAACGGGATGATCGAGTTCGACGAAGGCGCCGCGCGCGGCGTGGTGCGGGTCGGCCAGCACGTCGTCCGGACGGAAGACCTCGGTGAAGGGCACCCGCAGCTCCTGCGCCAGCCGTACGGCCTCTTCGCGGTCGTGCCAGGCCAGCCATTCGTCCATCAGCGCGTCGATCTCGTCGGCATGGGCCGCGGGCGCTTCCAGCAGATCTGGCTCGGCCAGGCGTGGCTGCTCCATCAGCGCCGCCATCAGGTCAGGGTGGCGGATGTTGGTGTGGGCGTGGACGTAGCCGTCGCGGCAGGGGCGCAGCGTGGAGGGATAGAAGTAGCGCGGCGGCAGGCCGATCAGGCGCGTGCCGTTGCGCACGCGCACCTCGTCGGTCAGCGCCGCGATCTGCGCCGGCCCGCCGAGCAGGAACGTCGCCGCCTCCATCGCCGAGACGTCGACCCAATCGCCGTGGCCGTCCTGCTCGCGTGCCGCCAGCGCGACGCCGGCGCCCAGCGCTCCTTGCAGCCCGGCCTGGAACTCGATCTGCGTACTGTATGGCTTCAGCGGCTCGCGCTGCGGGTCGCCGGTGATCGACATGTACCCGCTGAGCGCGTGGGCGATCAGCTCGCCACCCGCGTAGTGCGCGTACGGCCCGTCCTGCCCGAACGGCGTGATCGAGACGAGCACGAGCGCGGGCAAGCGTTCGCTGAGCGCCTCATAGCCGAGACCGAGCGAATCGAGCACGCCGGGCCGGAAGCCCTCGACCAGCACGTCCGTCTCGGCCAACAGTTCCAGCAGCAGCGCCCGGCCAGCCGCCTGTTCGATGTTCAGTGTGACGCCGTGTTTGCCGGTGTTGAGGTGCAGGAAGAGGCCGCTGGCTTCCGGGTTGGGCACGTCGCCCGGGAACGGCCCCGAGCGGCGGCAGTCGTCGCCGGCCGGCGGCTCGACTTTGACCACCGCGGCGCCGAGGCCGGCGAGCAGCTTCGTGCAGTAGGCAACGGAGCGGCCGCCGGCGAGTTCGACGACGCGGATGCCTTCCAGGGCACCGGGCACGCTGTGCTCCTCGGGGCAGGGTAACGGCATGGTAACGCGACAGCAGCCGTTACCGCACCGTTACTGGCCCTCTCGGCGGCGAAGGTTAGGCTGATTGCAAAACCCTTGCGCGTCGCCGCACGACCTGGTTGGGAGGTCCGCGATGCCCCGCCCGCGTACGATCCTCGCTTTGCTCGCCGTGGTGATGCTCAGCGTGATGGCCGCGCGCATCCGCGGCGCAGCGGTCGGCGGCCAGCTCAGCCACGCCAATACGACCGTCTACGTCGATGGTGCGGCGGAGACGATCAGCGTGGCGCTGCCCGCCGAAGCGGTGGACCTGGTGCACGGCCCGGTGACGCTCACGGTGCGGGCCGGCGGCGGCCACGTCGTGCGCGCCGAATCCGGCAGTCAGGGCGCGTTTCCGTTGGCGGTGCAGGTGGCGGCGGGACAAGCGGACGAGCTGAGCGTGTCGGCGGATGTCAAGATCGATGACCCCATCGAGTTCGGCCTGGCGATCGCAGCGCCCGATGCGGCGCCGGTGGCCGTGCACGGCTCCAGCAGCGGTCCGATCGTGGCGCGGCTCGCCCTGAGCGATCTGCCGGACGTGGCGCAGGCGCCGTAGCCGCCCTTTATCCGCCACGGGCACGGCGCAGCTCCTGCCACGCCTGCAAGCCTTCATCGATGGGAAAGTTCGGCAGGCCGAACTCTTCGCGCAGCAACCGCCCGTAATCGGCCATCGGCACGCGCTGTTTGCCGTCCGGTGTGAAGCGCGTCAGCTCGTCGTCGCGCAGCGACAGCACCTGCTCGGGCTCGCAGCGAATCAGCGTCAGGCTATCGACCACCCAGCTTTGGCCCGGCGTGTGATGCCGCTGGTAGGCCGACTCGCGTATCGCCAGATCCGGCGGTCCCAGGTCGTAGCAACAGAACGGTGTCCATACGCCGCCGATGCCGCGGTCCTGCCAGCAGGTTTCCGGCTCTTCGCCCGGACGGAAGCGGTAGGCGAGGCCACCGGCGCGCACCACGGGCTCGCCCTGCACCGGAATCGGCGCGAAGAACGGCGCGCCGTTGCCCACATCGACCAGGAAGCGTTCGCCGTCTAGCTCCACCTGCACGCACTGGTGCGAGCCGGCAAACGAGATCGTGCCCATCACCGGCCGGGCGCGGTAGCCGAGCCCCGCGAGCAGCCTGCCGGCCATCAGCGTGATGTCGAAGCAGACGCCGCCGAGCTGCTCCTGCCCCCAGCTCGTCAGCAGCGCCTCCGGATCGGGCGGCGGCACCGGGCGGCCGAGGTTGCCCCGGCGGCGCCGCAGCGCAGTGATGTTCTCAAACGGCACGGCCAGCACATGTGCCCGCGTCAGCCGGCGCAGCGCCGCGAGCGACGGCGCCTCGCGCTCGACGCCGAGCAGACGCAGATAGCGCGCGATCCATTCGCCCGAGGGCGACGTCGAATCCGAGGGCCATTCGCCGTTCATGCGCTGCTCCTTCAGGGCATTGTAGCCCGCGCGGGCGCCTAACCCTGACCTGCTGAAGCCAGGTCTGTCCCTTCCCGACACGGGAAGGGTTGGTTCGAGAACAGACAAAGACTGGGAAGACGACCCTATCGCTTATCCCACAAGGACACCACGGCCCCGCTGCCGTCCGGCGCAGGGAGGAACGCTCCAGAAGTCCCTTCCCGGCTCGGGAAGGGACAAACTTCGCTTCAGCGGAGTCAGGGTTAGGTGCCCCGCCCGGCCGACGCCGTCGCTCAAAATCGCCAGCCTTCCGTCAGCGCGTCGCGGAGCCGGCGGGCCAGCGCCTCCCGGTTGTCGCTGCCGGCGCGCGGTGCGACGCCCCGCGGGATGAGATGCAGGCGCGGCCATTGGCCCGCGTGAGACGGTGAGCGTGCCACACGGCCGCCGTTCGATGGAATGCGTCTCACCATTCACCCCTCACTGCTCACCCTCGCCTCATCCGGCCGCCAGCGCCCGGTGTACCACAGATCGGCGGGCGCACACGGGCAGCCGGCGCGTCTCGCACGTTCACACATCGGGAGGACGAGTCCCATGACTCGCGCGCACGACCGATCGACCCCTCACGCCGGGTTGCGGCGCATCGCCGCGCCGGCGCTGCTCTTCGCCTTCGCTTTGGCGCTGTTTGGCACGCTCGGCCGCACGCCGCCGCACGCCGCCGCCGCGCCCAACGCGGCGCTTGCCGCCGGGTCGAAGGCGTACGCCGGCATCTTCAAGGACAACACCGTGGCCGTGCTGGATACGGCGACCAACGCCGTGATCGGCAAGATCCCCGTGCCGGCCGGGCCGCACGGCATCGTCGCCACGCCTGATGGCCGCCGCGTCTACGTCAGCAGCGACGGCGATTCCAAAGTCAGCGTGATCGACACGGCCACGGACACGATCACGGCGACGATCGAAGTCGGCACCATGCCGCATGGCCTGGCGATCACACCTGATGGCAGGCTGGTGCTGGTGGCCGTGTTCGGCGCCAACCAGGTCGCCTTCATCGATACGGCCACGAACGCGGTGATCGGACAGGCGCCGGTCGCCAGCCCGCACAACATCGCGATCACGCCGGACGGCCGCAGCGCCTACGTCGCCGCGCAGCCGCAGGGCAAGACCGCGCTGGTGATTCTGGACATCGCCTCACGCACGCAGACCGGCAACGTGCCGCTGGACAAGACGCCGCGCGCCCTCAACTTCAGCCCGGACGGCAAGCAGCTCGAGTTCACGCTTGCGGGCGCCGATGCGTTGCAGGTGCTCGACCCGGCCACAAATCAGATCGCGGCCCAGATCCCCGTCGGCGCCTCGCCGCACCATCCGCTGTACGTGCCCGGCGGCGCCATGAGCCTGGTCGTGGCGCAGGGACCGGGTGAGCTGGACCTGATCGACCCGGTGAAGAATACGCTGCTGACAGCTGTGAAGGTCGGCGACATGCCGCACTGGATCGCGCTCACGCCCGACAGCAAAACGGCCTACGTGACCAATGAAAACTCGAACAACGTCTCCGTCGTCGATCTCGCCAGCCACGCCGTGACGGCGACGATCCCGGTTGGCAACGCGCCGCGCAAAATCGTGATCCTGCCGGCCGCCGCCGGCCAGTCCGGTGTGCGCGCCCTCGCGGCCACCGGCAGCGGCGGCCAGGCCGGCGGCGGCACGGACCGCACGCTGCTGATCGCCCTGTTCTCGGCGGCGCTGCTGCTGGCCGCGGCCTGCCTCGTCGCCTGGCGTGCCTCGGCGTCGGAAGCGGGGCGATAGGCGATGCGCTGCATTGGCAAAACTCGTCCGCTCTCACCCCTCTCCAAGAACTGGAGAGGGGCCGGGGGTGAGGCCAGGCGCGGCCTGTTGGTCGCCGCAGCAAGCCTCACGCTGCTGGTCGCGGGCGCGGCCTGTTCGAACGGGAACAACGGCTACGCTTCGAAGGCAGCGCCCGCGGCCGCCACGCAGCTTGCCGCGACACAGGCCGCGGCAACAGTCGGCGCGATCGCAAGCGTGGCCGCTACACCCCCGCCCACCGTTGCCGCGTCGCTGCCCGCGGCCGGTTCGGCAACGGCTTCGCCGGCGGCCAGCGTCGCTCCGACCAGCGCCGCAACGCCGCCGGGCGCGTCGGGGGCGCAGATGGCGGTGACGATCGGCGGCTTCGCCTTCGCGCCGGCCACGCTGCACGTGCCCGTGGGCGCGACGGTGATCTGGACGAACAACGACGCGGTAACGCACACGGTCACGCCGGACGCGGGCGGCATCGCCGATCACCAGCTCGCCGCCGGCACGAACTACAGCCAGACCTTTGCCAATGCGGGCACGTACAGCTATCACTGCTCCATCCATCCCTTTATGAAGGGTACGATCGTCGTCGGCGGTTAGGCGCGGCGGCGTAGACTGTGGCAGAGCGGCGACAGGAAGCACACGCATGAACGCGGTTCAACCCATCCCATTGCGTCCGGACGCGCCGGACGAAGAGCTGATGCGGCAGCTGGCTGCCGGGCAACAAGAGGCGCTCGGCCCGCTCTACGCCCGCTATGCGCCGCTGATCTACGGCCTCGGCGTGCGTTCGCTGGATGCCCCGGCGGCCGAAGAGGTCGTGCAAGACGTGCTGCTCTCCGTCTGGCGGGCGGCCGGCACCTACGACCCGGAGCGCGGCGCGGTGCGGTCGTGGGTCTTGCAGATCGCGCACTACCGTATTCTCAACGAGCTGCGCCGGCGCAGCCGCCGTCCGAAGGTCGAGCCCGACCCGGAGGGGCTGCGCCTGTTGGAGCTGCCCGATCGCGAGCCGGACCCGGCCGAGCTGGCTGAGCGCGCCGAAAGCCGCGCCGCCGTGCGCGCCGCGCTGGAAGAGCTGCCGCCGCCGCAGCGTCAGGTTCTGAACCTGGCCTTCTTCAGCGGGCTGACACACGAGCAGGTGGCGCAGCAGCTCGATCTGCCGCTCGGCACCACCAAGTCGCGCATCCGCTCAGGCATACAGAAGCTGCGTGTCGTGCTGGCGCCAGCGCTGGCGGTGGCAATCGTCGCGCTCGGCGGTGTGCTCACCGTGATCGGCGTGCGCTACCACGACGAGCTGGATCGCAGCGCTCAGCAGGGGCGCGGCCTGCGCCTGGTTACGACCAGCGACACGACCGAGCTGCACCTTACGGCCGTGGCCGGCGCGCCGGCGGGTGTGCACGGCGCCTACCGCACCCGGCCGGGCGTGAGCACGGCGGTGGTCAGCATCTCCCACGCGCCGGCGGCGTCGCGGGGCGAGGTTTACCGCGCCTGGGTGCGCCACGGCTCTGCCTGGCGGCTGCTGGGCGTGCTGCGGCCCGATGCTTCCGGCAGCGGACTGCTGATCAGCGAGGGGCAGGATCTGACGCAGCTCCCCGACGAAGTGCAGGTCACGCTTGAGCCAGCGGGCCACACGGGCGCGGCGCCAGGCGGCAGCATCGTGATCGAGTGGGCACCGCCGCCCGGCGGGCAGTAGGCGGAGCGGGCGGGCGCTTGATCCCGCCTCCGAATCGCCTCTTGCTTCCATGATCGCGGGTGCCTGCAGCACAGCTATCACAGAACCGCGGCACGGGGGGCCGCATCCTGCTGCCGCTGCTCGCGCCAGGCGCGGCGCAACTCTTCATAGAAGACGCGCCGTACGACCAGGTCGCGTTGCGCCTCGGTAAGGTTCGTGAACGAGAGCGCGGCCTGCCAGGCGCCGGCGGCGTCGCGCAAACGTACGATGCGCGCCGTTGCGTCGAAACGGTCGAGGCCGCGTCCGGGCGGCAGGTGCAGCCGCAGCAGCGCTTCGGTCGCCAGCACCTGCTCGGCCACGATCAGCGCCCCGCCGCCGCTCAGATCGACGACGCGCACACGGAAGCGCCGCGCACGGCCGCCCAGCAGGCTCGTCGCCTCCGCGTCCAGGCGCGGCGTCCAGATGCGGTAGTGTTCGCGCCGATTCGCCTCGTCGCTCGCCACCGCTCCGCGCTCCTCCTGCCTCTCCGTGCAGTGAGTATCGGCAGCGATGTCCGGGCTCCGAAGCGCCGGCGATGGAGATTGGCGTTGCCGTCGTGTTTCCACGGACAGTTGGTCGCAGGCAGACATAGGGACATCTCCCTACGCAGCATGGCACACCGGACCCGAGACTCAGGAGGGTGAACTCGCCAACGGCTTCACGTTGAGCCGAGACGACGCCCACACCGCTCGTATGGGCGGACAGGGGAGGATCCACGGCATGGCCTGGTTTGGACGGTTGGGAATACGCACCAAGCTCTATCTTGGCTTCGGCGCCGTGCTCGCCATAACGGGCTCGGCCGCCGCGATCAACTTCGTGGCGGTTTCACAGCAGACCAGCACCTCCGATCGGGTCGTAACCCACCTTGAGCCGGCCAAAGCAGCGGCACGGGACATCGTGACCTGGGTGCGCAGCGCCGACGACGACGGCGCCTGGTATGTCATGGCCACCGACCCCGCTTAGCTGCGGGATCTGATGACGACATACCGTGCCGACCTGCAGCAGGTGCAGGGCGCCGTGGCGCAGGCCCGTCAACTGGCGGACACACGCGATCAGCGCGCGGCGCTGGATCAGTTTGACAAATTCTGGAGCGGCCAGGACGGGTATCTGGCCGGCAACGAGGACGCCTTTGCGAAGAAGGACGCGGGCAACGCCGCCGCGGCCCAGGCAGCCTATGTGAGCGTGCCCTTCGTGCCGAGCCTCGATGCGGCACAGAAGTACATCGATGTCGTCCAGCGCGAGATTGCGTCCTCCACCCATACGATGGAGACCGAGAAGACGATCGTGCAGGATCTTGACCTGGGCCTGGGCGTGCTCGCCCTCGTGATCGGCGCCGCGGTCGCGTTCCTGCTCTCGGGCAGCATCGGACGGCGCGTGCGGCAGGCGGCCGCGGCCGCGCGCGGGCTGGCCGAGGGCGATCTCGACCAGCGCGTCGACCTGAACTCGACGGACGAGATCGGCGACCTCGCCCGCGCTTTCGCTGCGATGATCGCCTACCAGCGGCGCATGGCGGATACTGCCCGCGCGCTGGCCGGCGGCGATCTGAGCCGCGACGTGCAGCCCGCCGGAGAGCGCGACGAACTGGGCAACGCCTTCGCCGGCATGGTCAGCGGACTGCGCGAGCTCGTGCGCGGCATGCAAGCGGCCGCTGCGGATCTGGCCGCGGCCAGCAGTCAGCTTGGCAGCGCGGCTGAGCAGACCGGCGGCGCCGTGCAGCAGGTTACCGCCGCGGTGCAGGGCATCGCTGCCGGCGCTCAGGAAACCAGCCGCTCCGCCCTGAACAGTTCCGAAGCGGTGCAGCAGCTGGTGCAGGCGATCGACGGCATCGCCCGCGGCGCGGCAGAGCAAGCCCAGCAGGCGCAGACGGCGAGCAGCAGCACGCTCCAGATGGCGGAGCGCGTGCAGGCCGTGGCCGGCAAGGCGCAGAGCGTGGCCGAAACGAGCAGCCAGGCGCGGCAGGCCGCGGAACACGGCGCTCAGGCCGTGACCGAGACCGTGCGCGGCATGGGTCAGATCACGCTGGTCGTAACCGAGGCCGCGGGCAAGGTCGAAGATCTCGGCCGGCTCGGCGACAAGATCGGCGCGGTGGTGGAGACGATCGACGACATCGCCGAGCAAACGAACCTGCTGGCGTTGAACGCGGCGATCGAAGCGGCGCGGGCCGGCGAGCATGGCCGCGGCTTTGCCGTGGTCGCGGACGAGGTGCGCAAGCTGGCCGAGCGCAGCCAGCGCGAGACGAAGGCGATCGCCGGGCTGATCGAGCAGGTCCAGGCCGGCACGCGCGAAGCCGTCAGCGCCATTCAGGCCGGTACGAAGCGCGTGGACGAAGGCGCCGAACGGGCCGACCAGGCGGGCCGCGCCCTGGCCGAGATCCAGCAGGCCGTGGAGAGCACGGTGGCGCAGGTGCTGGAGATCGCGGGCGCCGCCGCCGAGATGCAGGCCGGCGCCCAGAGCATGGTCGAAGCGATGACCGCGATCAGCGCCGTGGTCGAGGAGAACTCGGCAGCGACCGAAGAGATGGCCGCGCAGAGCGAGCAGGTGAGCGGCGCGATCGGCCGCATCAGCGCCGTCGCGGAAGAGAACTCGGCCACGACGGAAGAGGTCTCGGCCTCGGCGGAAGAGATGACGGCACAGGTGACGGAGATGGGCGAGCAGGCGCGCACGCTTGCGGCCACGGCCGCTGAGCTGAAGGCGCTGGTGGACCGCTTCCAGCTCGAACAGATCATCTCCGAGCCGGAGCCTCAGGCAGACACGGCGCCCATCGAGCCGCTTGCGGCGTAGCCGCGTCCCGCTCGCGCTCAGGCAGATACCGGGTAAGCCGCCGCTCCCAGCAGGAGCGGCGGCTTCCTTGTGCGGTGCGCGTCGCAAGGACGCCGATTCGCCCATCTGCTGGTTGGCGGCCCGAAGCGTCTCGCTATGGCGGAGAGATACCCGCGTGCGGTACGCTGCGCGCTGGACACGTGATGGTCGTGTTTCGTTATGCTGAAGCCAGCATAACGACGCTCTCGTGCTCAGCCGCTCAGCCGGGCGCGGATCGAAACAACCAGTGGTATGGGCACCGGCGTGCCGGTGACGCGAGCGCGGGTCGAGAGGCCCGAAGGAGAGGTTCGTGCAGGCGATCGAGTATCAGGCGCCGCAAACGGTGCACGAAGCGGTGGGGCTGCTGCAGGGCGCGGGCGAGAACGCGCGCGTGCTGGCCGGCGGCACCGACGTGATCGTGCAGGTACGCGAGGGGCGGCGGCCCAATGTCTCCCTTCTCGTGGACGTGAAGAAGATCCCCGAACTGACCAGCATCACCTTCGACCAACAACGCGGGCTGCGCGTCGGCGCCGCGGCGCCCTGCTACCGCATCTATGAGAATGAGATCGTGGGGCGGCTCTATCCAGCGCTGATCGACTCGGCCTCGCTGATCGGCGGCACGGCGATTCAGGGCCGCGCCAGCCTCGGCGGCAACCTCTGTAACGCCTCGCCCGCGGCCGACACGATCCCGACGCTGATCGCGCTGGCCGGCGTGGCGGAGATCGCCGGTCCGGAGGGCACGCGCGAGCTGCCGGTCGAGCAGTTCTGCATCGCGCCGGGCCGCACAGTGCTGCAATCGGGCGAGATGTTAGTCGCGATCCGCTTCCCGACGCCGCAGCCGCGCTCGGGCGCCCGCTTCCTGCGCTTCATACCGCGCAACGAGATGGACATCGCCGTGGTCAACGCTGCCGCGTCCGTGCAGCTCGACGAGTCGCGCAACCGCATCGTCTCGGCCCGCATCGCCATCGGCGCGGTGGCGCCCACGCCGCTGTTCCTTGAAGAGGCAGGCGCGGCACTGGCCGGCCAGGAGGCGAACGAGGCGTCGTTCCAGCGGGCGGCCGAGGTCGCGATGGCGGCCGCCCGCCCGATCGACGACATGCGCGGCAACATCGGCCAGCGCAAGCATTTGGTCGGCGTCATGGTCCGCCGCGTGCTCGCCGGCGCCGTGGACCGGGCGAGGGCGTAGGTCGCAGGGCAAAGGGCGGAGGTCATAGAACGCTCACCTGCCGCCCGCCACGCCGCCGGTCTTGTAGGGGCGCACGGCGCGCGCCCAGCAGCGCCCCGCTGACTCACCGCACACCGGAACGCTCACAACACGATCGCCCCTTCTCCCATAGCGAAGCGTATGGGAGAAGGGGAAGGGGGATGAGGGCCATGCCTGGACGATTGCACATCGAATCGACGATCAACGGGGAAGCGGTCGACTTCCTCTGCGAGCCGCGCCAGAGCCTGCTCGAGGTGCTGCGCGACGAGCTGGGGCTGACGGGCGCCAAAGAGGGCTGCAACAACGGCAACTGCGGCGCCTGCTGCGTGATCATGGACGGCCGGATCGTCAACTCCTGCTGCGTGCTCGGCGCCGAGGCGCAGGACGCGGAGATCACAACGATCGAAGGCGTCGCCACGCCCGCCGGCCTGCACCCGTTGCAGCAGGCGTTTTTGGAAGAGGCCGCGCTGCAGTGCGGTGTCTGCACGCCGGGCTTCATCGTCGCGGCGAAGGCGCTTTTGGAGCAGAACCCGCACCCGGACGAGCATGCGATCCGCTACTGGCTCGCCGGCAATCTCTGCCGCTGCACCGGCTACGACAAGATCGTGCGCGCCGTGCAGAAGGCGGCGGACATGCAAAGCGCGGTGAGCGTGTAAGCGCGTGGCCCCCAACCCCTTCCCTTCCCCCAATAATAGGGGAAGGGCGATCCTGGGCTGCTGGTGCGAGAGGGAGTCGGGTTAGCGGGGCGCTGCGGGGCGCGCCTTTGGGCGCGAAGGGCGCACGCCGTGCGCCCCTGCAGGCGATCAGATCGCCCCGCCTTCAGCCCCAATGCCCCGCAGTAAGATCTCCCCTTCCCCTATTATTGGGGGAAGGGGGCCACGGGCGTTCTACAATAGCAGCGAGAGCCCGAATAGTAGGGCAGGAGTGAAGCGATGGTCATCGCGGACAAAGACACGAAGTACAAAGTCATCGGCACGCGCCCGATTCGCCCCGACGGTGTGGACAAAGTCACCGGCCGGGCGCAGTACGGCGCCGACATCACCCTGCCCGGCACGCTCCACGCCAAAGTGCTGCGCAGCCCTTATGCCCACGCCCGCATCGTCTCGATCGATACGCGCGAGGCCGAGGCGCTGCCCGGCGTGCGCGCCGTCCTCACCGCCAAAGACCTGCCGCAGGCCGAGGACAAGACCCAGGATCTGGGCGAAGGCGCCGTCAACCTGCGCGAGCTGAGCAACAACGTGCTCGCCGACGAGAAGGCGCTGTACCGCGGGCACGCCGTCGCGGCCGTGGCGGCGACGAGCGCGCACATCGCCGAGGAGGCACTGGGGCTGATCAGGGTCGAGTACGAGCCGCTGCCGCCGGTGGTGGACGTGCGCGACGCAATGCGCGAGGATGCGCCGCTGCTGCACGAGAACCAGAAGACAAAGAGCATGGCCGGCGTCTCGGAGAAGCCGAGCAACGTGGCGCAGCACCTGCACTTCCAGAAGGGCGACGTCGAGCAGGGCTTCGCCGAGGCCGATGTCGTCGTCGAGCGCGAGTTCACGACGAAGATGGTGCACCAGGGCTACATCGAGCCGCACGCCACCTCGGCGCACTGGAACCAGGACGGCCGGCTGACCGTCTACACCTGCACGCAGGGCGCCTTCCCCGTGCGGGCGCAGCTCTCCGAACTGCTGCGTATGCCCGTTTCGCGCATCAAGGTCGTGCCGACGGAGATCGGCGGCGGCTTCGGCGGCAAGATCCCGATCTATCTGGAGCCAGTGGCGGCAATGCTTTCGAAGAAGAGCGGCAAGCCGGTCAAGCTGACGATGAGCCGCACCGACGTGTTCGAGGGCACCGGCCCGACCTCCGGCTCGTACCTGAAGGTCAAGGTTGGTGCGAAGCGCGACGGCACGGTCACGGCCGCACAGGCGATGCTGGCCTACGAGGCCGGCGCCTACAAGGGCTCGCCGGTCGGCGCCGGCTGCATGACCATGCTGGCGCCGTACGAGGTGGCGAACGCCGTGATCGACGGCTACGACGTGGTCGTGAACAAGCCGAAGGTCGCGGCGTATCGAGCGCCGGGCGCGCCCAACGCCGCCTTCGCCATCGAACAGGTAATGGACGAGGTCGCGGAGAAGCTCGACATCGACCCGCTGCGCTTTCGCCTGCAGAACGGCGCGAAAGAGGGCACGGTGCAGGCCAACGGCGCCACGTTCCCGCGCATCGGCAATCTGGAGTGCGTGCATGCCGCGCTCGCCTCGGCGCACTACAACACGCCGCTCGAAGGGCCGAACCGCGGCCGCGGCGTTTCTTCAGGATTCTGGTTCAATGTCGGCCTGAAGTCCTCCGTTTCGGCCAGCGTCAATCCCGACGGAACCGTGAGCCTGACCGAGGGCTCGACCGACATCGGCGGCACGCGCGCCTCGATCGCCATGCAACTCGCGGAGACGCTGGGCATCACCGCTGAGGAAGTCAAGCCGCAGGTGGTGGACACCGATTCGGTCGGCTACAACGACGTGACCGGCGGCAGCCGCACGACCTTCGCCAGCGGCTACGCGGCCTACGAGGCGGGCCAGGACATCATCCGCCAGCTCAAAGAGCGCGCGGCCAAGATCTGGGAGGTCGATCTCGACACCGTTTCGTACGAAGGCGGCGTGCTCAAGACCTCGGCGGACGCCGAGAAGAGCATGACCTTCAAGGAGATCGCCGGGCGGGTGATGCGCACGGGCGCGCCGGTGGTCGGTCGGGCCACGGTGGCGCCCGGCGGCGTGGGCGGCGCCTTCAGCACGCAGATCGCCGATGTGGAAGTCGACCCGGAGACGGGCAAAGTCACGGTGCTGCGCTACACCGTGGTGCAGGACGCGGGTACGGCCGTGCATCCTGCCTATGTCGAGGGCCAGATGCAGGGCGCGGTGGCGCAGGGCGTGGGCTGGGCGCTGAACGAGGAGTATTTCTACGACGAGTCGGGCCGCATGGCCAACGCCAGCTATCTCGACTACCGCATGCCGACGGCGCTCGACCTGCCCATGATCGACGCGATCATCGTCGAGGTGCCGAATCCAGGCCACCCGTACGGCGTGCGCGGTGTGGGCGAGGTGCCGATCGTGCCGCCGCTGGCCGCCGTGGCGAACGCGGTCTACCGCGCCACCGGCCACCGCTTCACCGACCTGCCGATCTCGCCGGGCCGCATCCTCGAGGAGACGGTCGGGCTGCCCAAGTGAGGGCGCAGGGCATAGGGCACAGGGCGTAGGACACGAGGGGACGGCCGAGATGCTTCGGCCGTCCCCAGTTGTGTTGCTGGCGCGGGGCGCCTAACCCTGACGTCGCAGGCGACGTCTGTCCCTTCCCGAGGCGGGGAAGGGACTTCTGGAGCGTTCCAGACACCGTGCGACGGCGGTGGGGCGCGGGTGTCCTTGCGGGACGCGCGGCGGGTTGCCTGCCATCTGTTTGAGTTTCTACGAACCCCACCCTTCCTGTGTCGGGAAGGGACAGGTTTCGCTTCAGCGAAAGCAGGGTTAGGTGCCCCGCGCGGCCTCCCAAGCCCGGCTCTCCCGCCGATCCATCGCCCGCCGGCGCCGACGCTGCCATACTGGTAGGCAGCACACCGGCGCGGCGGCATCGGAGGCGGCATGGCGGAAGAGCGTATCCCTTCGCGCGGCGAGGATTTTAACGAGTGGTACAACCAGCTCGTGCTGAAGAGCGAGCTGGCCGACTACGCGCCCGTGCGCGGCTGCATGGTCGTGCGGCCCTACGGCTGGGCGCTGTGGGAGAACATTCAGCAGGCGCTCGACCGCCGCTTCAAGGCGACGGGACATCTGAACGCCGGCTTCCCCATGTTCATCCCGTCGTCGTTCCTCGAAAAGGAGAAGCAGCACGTCGAGGGCTTCGCGCCGGAGTTCGCCGTGGTCACGCACGGCGGCGGCGAGGAGCTGCCCGAGCCGCTGGTCGTGCGTCCGACCTCCGAGACGCTGATCGGCCATATGTACGCGAAGTGGATCCACTCCTACCGCGACCTGCCCGTGCTGATCAACCTGTGGAATAGCGCCGTGCGCTGGGAGAAGCGTACCAGGCTCTTCCTGCGGACCACCGAGTTCTTCTGGCAGGAGGGCCACACCGCGCACGCCACCGCCGAGGAAGGCGAGGCCGAGGCGCGGCAGATGCTCGACATCTACGCCGACTTCGCCGAGAACGAGGCAGCGGTGCCCGTGATTCGCGGCGCGAAGAGCGAATCGGAGAAGTTCGCCGGCGCCCTGCGTTCGTACACGATCGAAGCGATGATGGGCGACACGCGCGCCCTGCAGTCGGGCACGTCGCACAATCTGGGCCAGAACTTCGCCCGCGCCTTCGAGATCCAGTATCTGACCGCCGAGAACGCGCTGGAGCACTGCTGGACCACGTCATGGGGACTCTCCACGCGCTTCATCGGCGCGATCGTGATGGTGCACGGCGACGATACTGGATTGATCATGCCGCCGCGCCTGGCGCCGCACCAAGTCGTGATCGTGCCGATCTACCGCAAGGACGAGGAACGCGCACAAATCCTGTCCGAGGCCGATCGGCTGGCCGCCGAGCTGGGCGACTACCGCGTGCGCGTGGACAAACGCGACGGGCTCACACCGGGCTACAAGTTCAACGACTGGGAGATGCGCGGCGTGCCGCTACGCATCGAGCTTGGCCCGCGCGATATCGCGCAGGGTACGGTGATGCTGGCACGGCGCGACCGACCCGGCAAAGAGGGCAAGACCTCGGTGCCGCGCGCCGAAGCCCCGGCGGCCGTGGGCGAGTTGCTGAAGGAGATCCATACGTCGCTCTACGAGCGAGCGCTGCGCTTCCGCGAGCAGCACACGGCCGCGCCGGCAAGCTACGCCGAGTTCGGCGACGCGGTGCAGCAGGGCTTCGCGCTGGCCTGGTGGTGCGAGCAGGAGGACTGCGAGACGGCGATCAAGGAGGAGACGCGGGCGACCTCGCGCTGCATCCCCTTCGACCAGCCGGGCGGCAGCGGCGCCTGCATCCGCGACGGCCGCCCCGCGAGCCGCAAAGGGCTGTTCGGCCGGGCGTACTGACCCAGAAGCTGCAGGGGCGCATGGCATGCGCCCGTCCTTCGGAACGTCGCGATCGGGACGCTGCTGCGCCGCAACCCTGGCTCCCCACCCGATCGATAAGGAAGACGGATAGATGGCAAGCGTGCGGATTCCCGCGTTGATGCGCGACCTGACCGGCGGCCAGCCGGTGGTCGAAGTCTCGGGCCGCAACCTGCGCCAGCTCGTGGCGGCGCTCGATGCCTCCTACCCCGGTATGCGTGAGCGGCTGCTGGACGAAGGCGAGCCGCGCCCCGAACTGGCCTTCGCCGTCGATGGCGAGGTCGCCACGCTCGGCCTGCTGCAGCCCGTGAGCGAAGGCAGCGAGGTCGTGATCCTGCCGGCGCTCGGTGGGGGATAGGGACGATCGCGAGTCCACGGGTCCGTCATGGTATTACGGGGGCGTGGCTCAATAAGTTTGGCTTCATTGAGTCCGGGCTTATTGAGACGAGACTCAATAGACTTGGTCTTCATGACTTCTACTGCCGATGAGATCCCGGAGCCCTTCTTCGACCGAACACGCGAGCTTGCGATTCTGGATCGGGCCTGGCAGGAGTGCCGGACGCAACTCGTGACGATGTGGGGTCGCCGCCGCGTGGGCAAGTCAGCGCTGCTTTCCCACTTCGCGCAGAACAAGCGGGCTATTTATCTGTATGGAACGCGTGCCTCCGAACGGGAGATCCTTGCTGCGCTGGCGCTGCAGGCCTCCGCGGTCACCGGCGACAGATACGTCGGCGCGGTGCCCTTTCCGACCTGGGATCTCGCGTTCCAATATCTGGAGACTATTCCAAAGGACGAACGCCTGCTCATCGTGCTGGATGAGTTTCCATACATCTGCGAGGCAACGCAAGGGCTCGACACGCTCGTGCAGCGCTGGTGGGATCACATTCAGCACACGACCCGCTTCATGCTGGTAATCGCCGGCTCCGCACACTCGTTTATGGCCGGCCTCACAGTGTATAGCGAGGCGTTGCACGGACGGCGCACTGCCTCTGTGCAGGTCGACCCGTTCGACTATCTGGACGCTGCACGGTTTCTTCAGAACGTTCCGGCTGCAGACCGTGTGCGCGCCTACGCCTTCTTCGGCGGGATGCCGGCCTATCTGCGTCACTTCGATCCGGATATGAACCTGCATGAAAACCTGCAACGGACGCTCTTTGCACCCGGACATGTGCTCTACACCGAGGGCGACGAGTTGCTTCGTACCGAATTCTATATGGAGGCGATGTACGCCGCGATCCTGCGCGCGATCGCGTGCGGGGAACAAAAGCCAAGCGACATCGCGCGCTCGGTAGGTAAGCACAGCGCAGACGAGGTTTTCGACTACATCCGCCGTCTGCAAGTGGTGCGCCTGATCGAGCGCGAAACGCCGATCACCGAGTGGAGGCAGGTACGCAGCCGCCGTTCACTCTACTGTCTGGCCGATCCGTACCTGCGCGCCTGGTTCCGCTTCGTCTGGCCCAACCGCTCGTTCTTGCAACTTGGCCAAACTGCACAGGTCTGGGAGGGTGAGGTCGCGCCGCATCTGGACGAATTCGTCGCGCGCACGACGTGGGAAGAGGTCTGCATGCAGCACCTCTGGCGGCGCGTGGCGACGCGCACGCTGCCGGTCGATTTCACCCATCTCGGCCGCTGGTGGGACAACCAGGACGAGATCGATCTCGTCGGCCTCTGGCAGGACGAGATTCGTCTTGTCGGTGAGTGCAAGTGGACGGCGGCGCCGGTGGACGAGCGCGTCCTCGCCAGCTTGCAACGGAAGGCGGCGAAACTCGACCTGGAACGACCGCCGCTCTGGGTGTTGGCCAGCCGCTCCGGCTTCGACGATGCCCTGCGCCGCCGAGCCGAGCACGGCGAGATACTGCTGATCGAACCGGACGATCTGTTCGCGCCGGACCTGGTGGGCGTCAGCGTATGACGCCGCGTTCGCGCCACGCTGCGGTCTGCGCGGGCGTGAAGCCGAGCTGGCCCAGTACCTCGCCGTTGTGCTCGCCCAGCGCCGGCTTCCCGTGTGCCGCCGCAAACCGCCGGCAACTGGTTGGCTCCCCAGCTAAGACCGTTCGTGTCGTACATGTGCGACTCGTTCTATCGAAGCCGCTTTCATGCAGGAGGATGGCGGTTGGCCTGGCGGACGGCATGCTTACGGACGTCGAGCAGAACCAGCCGAGATCGGGTAGGCAGTAATACCAATTCGTCATGACGGGATCCCATTCCGGGCAGGAGACTGGAGCACATC
>CALFMN010000086.1 GCA_937879875.1 uncultured Chloroflexota bacterium
GGAGCGGCGGGTGAGTACCGATGCGGCAACGGAGTGGGGTTCTCTCTCTCAACCCTTCTACATCTCCACGACGAAGACGCGGCAGAAGTACAAGAACTTCCGCCGCGACCCGCGTGTGCAGCTCGCCTTCGATGACCCGACGGGCTTTCAATGCATCGTGGTGGACGGAACGGTCGAGATCTGGGAGAACCATCAGCGCGGCCTGCCCTTCTTCCGGCGGATCACGATCAAACACCGGGGCGAGGCGCCGGACGATCGCACGATCCTCGACCGCCTGGCGCGCGAGCAGCGCGTGCTGCTGGTGATCACCCCGGAGAAGCCGATCGCGGCGTGGACACACTGGGGCTTCTGAGGGCGACGGCAATTCGGCCCGCCGCATGGTCGCACCGCTATACTGTGCTCAGCAGCAGGAGTGTTGCGCCGTGACCGATGATGAACTGATCGCCCGCTGGATCGAGCCAAACCCGCACAAGGGCGGCAAGGACGAAGCCCGCCTGAAGCGCTATGCAATCTCGGTGTGGGCCATCGCCGGCGAACTGCAAGCGCCCGGCGTCGGCGTTGCGGAGTTGGCGCGCGACTTCGATGTCCCAGGCGAAGCGATTGAGGCAGCCGCGGCCTACTATCGCCAGCACAAGTGCTTAATCGACAATCGCCTGCGGGCAAACGCGGTTTAGCCGGGTGGCGGAGTTTTATCTCGACCATGACGTGAAAGCGCGCATCGCCGAACTCCTCCACGGCCGGGGTCACGGTGCCCGCACGGCGCGTGACCTCAGTCTCGATCAAGCAGGTGACGACGAACACCTGCTGCTTGCCGCCCAAAACGCCTGGATATTGGTGACGACGAACCGCAAAGACTTCGAGCTGCTCCATAACGCGTGGCGGCGCTGGACGCGGGCCTGGAACATCGGGCACCACCACGCAGGCATCCTTGTTCTGCACCAGCCAATGGCGGCCGAAGAGGCGGCGGCTCAACTCGAACAGATTGTCTTGCCCGCTGAGTCGCTGGCGAACACGCTTCATCGCTGGCGGCCAACCGCTGGATGGGTACAACGCCGCTGATACGTCGCTCGATGTCGAGCGCTGACTCGCACCGCTATACTGTGCTCAGCAGCAGGAGCATCGCGCCATGACCGACGATGAACTGATCGCCCGCTGGATCGAGGCGCACCCCTGGAAGAGCGGCAAGGACGAAGCGATTCTCAGAGAGTCCGACCTGTCGATCTGGGCGATCGTCGGCGATCTGAGCACGAACAACGGTGACATTGCCGACACAGCGCGCGGCTACGGCATTTCGATCGAAGCGGTGCAGGCAGCACTCGCATACTATCGTCGGCACAAGTGCCTGATTGATAGTCGCCTTGCGGCGAACCGGGCATAGCCGAGCGTGGCGCGTATCTATCTCGACCACAACGTTCGCGCCGATGTCGCTGATTTGCTTCAGGCACATGGTCATGTCACGACCAGAACGCGCGACCTGAAACTGACCCGCGCCCGCGACCACGAACAGTTGCTCACGGCGGCGCGGCGCGGCACGATTCTCGTGAGCCACAATTACGGCGACTTCGAGTTGCTGCATGATGCCTGGCGCCTCTGGTCCGAGTTCTGGGGTGTAACGGCGCAGCACGCCGGCGTGCTGCTCGTTCCTCAGGAGCGGCCATCCGCTGAGCAGGCTGATGCAATCGCCGGACTCCTGGCGCAGATCCCGTCGCTCGCGAACGAGCTGTACCGCTGGCGCGCGGGCAGCGGCTGGCAGCGGCGCGGCTGACCAGGCGTCTGGCCGTACGCGTGCTGCGTACAGGCGCAGAGGGGCCGCGGTCGCCCGGCTCGCCGCGGCGTGAGCCGGGCGGCATTACGTCACGCTCTTGCGCCAGCAGCGCAACAGTTCGTTTATACTGTGGCCGTCGAGGTACGCGGCGCTGCGGGAGGATCGATGGCGGTTCGGCGAACCTATCGTGTTGAGTCACGCAGCTTCGACAGGCAGACAAGCTGGCACTGGGACGCCGAGTTCGTCGGCAGAGCGCCGAGCCTGCTGATCGTGCACTCCGCCGCCGGCGACCCGGTCGTCTCCGGCGAACGGCAGTACCCCTGGCCGGCCGACACGCTGCAGTTTTACTGGAGCGACCGCTGGTACAACATCCGCGCCGCGCTGCGCGACGGTGCGCTCTACTTCTACTCCTGCAACGTGGCAATGCCCGCCACGTTCAGCGAGAACGAACTCACGTACGTCGATCTCGATCTGGAGCTGGCCGTCACAGACGGGCTCAGCGCCCGGCTGGAAGGCGAAGACGACTTCCGCCGCAACGCCGCCGCGATGAGCTACCCGCCCGATGTCGTGCAGCGCGCGCAGGACGCGGTGCAGGAGCTGCACAGCCTGGTGCGCGCCGGCCGCCCGCCGTTCCGTGACTACGAGAGCCTGCTGCGGCTGGCGCGCTGAACGATGACCAGATCCGCCGGCTCGCCACCGGCGTACGAATACGGGCAGTCCAGCCCAGCGCCGGGCGCGCCAGGAGCAGACGTACGTATGTCCGCGCTGCCGCCCGCCCGGCTCGCCGCTTTCACCTGCGTCACGCTGGTCGCGGCCGTGCTTGGGGCCGGCTCAGCAGGGCGGGCGAGCGCCGCCCGCCGTCCCGCTTCGCCCTCCAGAATCGAGCACGCGCTGCCGCAGCTCTGGATCGCAGACGTGGGCGGATGCAGCGCACCGACGCCGCTGGCTCAGGCAGTCAACCCGCAGCCCGTCAACATCACGGGGCGGGCGCCAAACGAGCTCGGCCGCATCCCGATCATGGAATACCACCGCATCTGGAACCCGGAGGCGCCGTGGCAGCGCTCGACCGCGGGCTTCCGCCGCGACCTCGAACGGCTGTACGCCGCGGGCTTCCGTTCGGTTTCGCTCGGCGATCTGCTCGCCAACCGCATCGATCTGCCGCTCGGCGCCTCGCCGGTCGTCTTCACCTTCGACGACAGCTACGTGAGCCAGCTCTGGTTTACGGCCGACGGCACGCCGGCGTCCGACAGCGCGGTGGGCATCATGCAGCGCTTCGCCGCCGAACATCCCGACTTCGGCCTGCACGGCGTCTTCTACATCACCTGGAACACGCTGTTCGGCGGTCCCGGCGCCCGGAACACGGACAAGCTGCGCTATCTGGTCGATCACGGCTTCGAGCTGGGCAACCACACCATCAGCCACCCCGACCTCAGCCACGGCACCACTGCCAGCGTGCAGAAGGAGCTGGGTCAGGAGCAGGCGCTGGTGCGGCAGGCGCTCGGCGGCTATGAGATGCAGACCATGGCGCTGCCCTACGGCAACTGGCCGCGCGACCGCGGTCTGGCGCAGGCAGGCGCCGCCGGCGACGCTGCCTATCATTTCCAGGCGATCCTGCAGGTCGGCTCGGAGCCCGCGCCCGCCCCGGCGAGCGCCGCCTACAACCCGCTCGTCCTGCCGCGCGTCCAGGCCGGCGAGCAGTCGCTCAGTTACTGGCTTAGCTGGTTCGACCAGCATCCGGACGAGCGCTACGTCAGCGACGGCGACGTCAACGTGCTGGCATTCCCGGCTCGTCTGAGCAATCGCCTGCGCCCGGACGCCGCCCAGCACTGGACGCTGCGGCCGTATTGAGCAAACGTCGCGGGCGGCGCCGTTCGCGATGCAAATCGCCGCACGACTTGCCATCCCGGCCAATGTTACGTAGAGTCGAGCGAGGCGGGACGGTTTTGCATAAAACCGTTACGTATAACGGCTAACCTGTGTACGCTAAGTGACGAATCCGCCGGCGAATCCGCCGGAGAGGGAGTGCGCGCGCATCGACGGCACGCAACGGCAGCGGCCTCCGCGGCTGACGCGCGGCCCGCTGTACGACTATCACCTGATTAATCCCGAGCGGCTGGCTCGCGAACGTGCCCGCCACCGCCGCCGTTTCCGCATCCACACCGCAATCGTCCTGCTGATAGCCGTAATCGCGTTTGGCCTGGTTCCGCTGCGCGGCCGTGCACACATGGGCACGCGCCACACCGCTGCCGCCTACGTTCCCCGCCGGCAATCGCCGCCGGTGCCCGCGCTCAACCCGGGCGAACCCACCGGCGGCGGCGTGGCTGGTGAGATTCAATACCTGCGCGCGCCGCTCGTGCTGGACGGCGTGAACCAGGCGCGTACGACCGGCCTGCCGCTGCAGGCGAACGCCGCGGTACCCGCTCAGGCCGGTCAGCCTCCCGCCGCGAATGCTGCTGCGCCCGGTGCAGGACAGGCCGCAAACGCCGCACAACCGGCGGACAATGCCGCGGCGGCTCCAACCGCTTCGGCGACGCCGGCGGTGGGCTTCGTGGGCGATGTGCCGCACCGGCCCAACGTGCCGGAGAGCGGCGACGGCGGCAGCCCCGATGCCAGCGCCACGCCGAGCGACTCGGGACAGCAGAACGGCCAGCCAGCGGCCGCACCTTCGCCCGCGCCGACGCCGACGCCGGATGACAGCCATCGCCAGTATGCGACAAACGACCCGAACCGGCCGCTCTACTACGATCACGTCGTGCAGCCCGGCGATACTGTCTCGACCATCGCCGCGCGCTACGGCGTCTCCACCAGCACCGTGCTGTGGAACAATCCGCTGATTACCGACCGCGACGCCTTGTTCGTGGGACAGACCGTGCGCGTGCCCACCACCGACGGCGTGCTCTACAACGTGCATCTCGGCGACACGCTGTATGACATCGCGGATACCTACAAGGTCAAACCGGAGGATGTGATCGCGCTGGGCGCAAACGGCGTGCCGAACGTCGACGCGATCCGGGAAGGACAAACGATCCTGCTCGTCGGCGGTGAGCCGCCACCACCTCCGCCGCCCCCTCCTCCGCCGCCGACGCCATCACCGGCGCCGACGCCGCAGCCGCAATCGCAACCTCCGGCCACCGCCGCGGCAGCGCCGGCCGCGCCGGCTGCAGCTCCGCCCACACAGGCAGCGCCACCGCCGGCGCAAGGCCCGCCGGTTTCGAGCAGCGGCTGGGCCTGGCCGGCGACCGGGCCGATCACCAGCTACTTCGGGCCGAGCCACCCGCTGGGCATCGACATCGGCCAAGGCGCTGGCGGGCAGCCGATCCATGCGGCGAAAGCGGGGACGGTGACGTTCGCGGGCGGCGATCCCTGCTGCAGCTACGGCTACTACGTGGACATCGACCACGGCGGCGGCTGGAGCTCGCGCTACGGCCACTGCCGTAGCTGGCCGATCGTCTCCGTGGGCCAGCACGTGGTGCAGGGGCAGACGATCTGCTACGCCGGCAGCACCGGCTACAGCACCGGCCCGCACCTGCACTTCGAGATCCACCTCAACGGCCAGGTACTGAACCCGCTGAACTTCTTACCGTAGCGTGCTGACCTGCGAGCGCAAACAACGGTCCCGGTTCGGTGAAATAGCTGAAAACGGCGCGCTGCTGGCTCATCGAGATGTGGCCCCAGATGTGGCTGCTGAGAGACCTATATAAGCGTCAGCCCGTGAAAGTTGAGGGCAGCGTTAAGCTCATCGGCCTCAGGGTTCAGGGGCATGGCGTCGAGCGGTTGGAACTCAGCAGTTTCAAACACTGCCCAGCACCGTAGTCCGTACTCAAAGCGGCTTGAGAACACGATGCCCTGGAAACCCCGCTCATATGCCCAGTGTGAGACAGCTTGCGAGAGCTTGCGATTCCGGCTCAGCGCATCGCCGAAATCGAAGTCGTCCAGCCCAAGCTCAAGCAACGTGTCCGCGAGGGCTCCCCGAAGCTCTCTGCGCGTCTCTGCGGCATAGGTGTCGAGCCATCGCTGATTCGGCCCGAGCTCAGCACGCCCCAGCGCACGCCCCTGACACCAATCCACCAGCCACGCCTTCGGAATCCGGCCAAGTTTTGGTTCAACATCACCCGGCTCGCCTGACGGCAACAGGCGCAGTGCTGCCAGCGCCGTCAGGCTTGGCCTCTGGTCGGCCAGGAGTTCCACGTAGCAGGTTGTGGCAGATTCCGCGAGATAAAGAACCCGATACTTCCCCTCGGGGTCGTCATACCGCCCCGTCCCGATATATTCCCGAGGCGGAAACGCCAACGGATCGGGTCGACGGCCCACACGAACGAGCGGACTCGCCGGGGTACCAGCCTCCCATGCAGGCACTAACGAACCGTCACGAACGCCTTGGCCGCTCGCAAGACCTCCTGCGGCCGGTCGGCAATGTGGAGTGCTGGCGCAGCATCATCCAGGTCCGGGTTCATTCCCATCAGCCAGTTTTGCACGACCTGGGGAGGCACGCACTGGCGCAGTAAGTACGCTACCTGATAGGCGTCGCGGAGGTGCTGAATCGTATCTCCTTGAGGCTCACGGGGACCGCGAGCCCACTGGCCTACGGCCTTGGGATTCCTGATCCCGACCATCAGGGCAGTCATCCGTTGCCCCACGAGTTCCTGCAGGAACCGCGCCATTTCCGCAGGCGTCGCGCGAGACATAGCCTCATGGGCAGTCGCCTCCGGTGATGCTGTCGGCGTAGCCATGATGCCTGCTCCCTGTGTCGCCTGTCGAGAGAGCCTCGTTACTTCGCTGCCCCTGAAATGAGCCCTGAAATGACCCTCTATATATATACTCGTATGGGACACCTCATTATTCAATGGGTTCAAGTGAGGAAATTCTTGCAAGCATAGGCGCCCTTGCACCCGGCCAAGTGGACATCGACCACGGCGGCGGCTGGAGCTCGCGCTACGGCCACTGCCGTAGCTGGCCGATCGTCTCCGTGGGCCAGCACGTGGTGCAGGGGCAGACGATCTGCTACGCCGGCAGCACCGGCTACAGCACCGGCCCGCACCTGCACTTCGAGATCCACCTCAACGGCCAGGTGCTGAACCCGCTGAACTTCTTACCGTAGCCGCAGTGGAATGCCTCGACCCCTTTTCGCGCATCGAAGAGAATTGAGAACAGGCGCAGAGCGGAATCGCGTGGTTCGCACCCACGAAGCTGGCCGCGAGTACAGGCACCGTGGGACTTGGACGTCCGTCAACTGGGCCGCGATCGACCCGTATTGCTCCGTTCCCGAGCGCGATCCCGTTCATCGAATGATCTTCGGTATTCCCAATGCGGGGTCGCCTCTTCTCTTCCATACGCTCGTCGCAGGCAGCCGATCCCCCGCCGTTCGCCTATGGGAGAGAAGAGGAAGTGGTTATGAGGGGCGCCGGCGTCTTACCGCCGGTACTCCAGTACCGTCACGGTGGTTTCCAGCGGCAGGCTGGTTTTGGTGACGCTGAGCTTCGCGGCGGGCTGCGCTCCGTGCAGGCCCATCTGCTGCAGGAAGCCTTCGAGCGAGGCCAGCTTTGCCGTCGTGTTCGGCGTCTGGTAGTGCATCGGCACGACGATGCGCGGCTCAAGCAGACTGATCACTTCGGCTGCGCCTTCGGCATCAAGCGTGGTCGTGCCGCCCACGGGCACCAGCAGGACTTCGGCGCCGTTGAGCGCCTCTACCTGGTCGGGCGTCGGCACGTGGCCGAGGTCGCCCAGATGGCAGACGCGCACCTCGTCCATCTCGACGACGTACGCCGTATTCTTCCCCAGCCTCGCGCCCTTGTCGCCGTCGTGGTAGGTGCGCACGCCGGTGATCAGCACACCGCCAACCTCGAACTCGCCGGGGCCTTGAATGACCCTCGGTTTGCCTGCCACGGCGCCGGCGTTGTTGTGCGCCGGGTGGTCGTGGCTGACGATCACGACGTCGGCCTCGCCGATCGAGCGGGGATTGTAGCCGGTTTCGGCCCCGAACGGATCGATCACGATCGTAGTCTCGCGGTTCTTGAGGCGGAAGCAGGCATGTCCAAGCCAGGTGATTTCCAAGAGTGCTCCTTCGCTGTGTGCTGCTGGAGTTTCCGGAACACGGCGGTTTGCGGCGGCCCCTACCGTTAGCAACGCACGATTCGCGGCTCAGCAGGCCCGCGGCGCGGTGCGCGGTGCGGTGTCCTTACCGGGCAGATACTGTGCGGACGGCGGCCCGACCAGCTTCTGCCGCAGGTCTTCGCGGAAGCGCTCCGGGCAGTGGACGGGCGAGAGCGCCCGGCGCACGAGTTGGCCCGTGCTGCCGAGGTTGCAGGCGATCGGTTGGTCGGGCTCTGGTTTCATTCCACCGGCTCCGGTATGACTGCGCGCCACGCTCACTCGTTCAGATAGCCGCGCGCTTCCAGGTCGTGGCGCAGCGCGGCCAGCGTGCGCCTGAGCAGGCTCTTGATCGCGCCCTCGCTGCGGTTCATGGCGCGGGCGATCTCGGCGTTGCTCAGCTCCTCGCCGTATTTTAGCAGGATCAGGTGCTGACGATCGGGCGGCAGATTGGCGATCAGCTCGCGCACGGCCTGCGCGTCTTCCGCCTCGGCGATCGGGGAGGGGCCTTCGGGCTCGGGCGCGCTCTCCAGCGGCGCCGTCGGCCGGCGCGAGCGGTCGCGGTGATAGTTGGCGACGAGGTTGTGCGCGATCGTCATCAGCCAGGCGCCGAAGGGCAGGCCGCGCTCCTCGAAGCCGTCCAGATGGCTGAGCGCCTGAAAGAAGACGCGCGCGGTCAGATCCTCGGCGTCGGCTGCAGAAGCGGTGCGGTAGAAGAGATAGCGGTAGACGCGATCGACGTAGCGTTCGTAGAGGGCGCCGAAGGCGGCGCGGTCGGCGCGGGCGCGCTGCACCAGCTCGGTGTCGGGCGGCGTGGCCGTCGTCATCCACGGCTCCGCGGGCGAGGCTGTGACCAGCGTCGCACGGCCAGGCTACTTGACGCCATTATACTTGACAATGACACACTCAACCGTTACACTTTCGGTGTTAGCACTCTCGATAGGAGAGTGCTAATCAGGAAGGAAACGCCGGGTCCATCTGCCGCCGGCCGGCAGAGGTAGACGGATGCTCACAGAACGTCGCGCGCAGGTTTTGCGCCTTATCGTATCGGACTACATCGAGACTGCAACCCCGGTCGGCTCAGAACAGATCGTCAAGCGGCACGCGCTGGAAATCTCGCCCGCCACGATCCGCAATGAGATGGCCAGGCTCGAAGAGGACGGGTACATCTCGCACCCGCACACCTCCGCCGGGCGTATGCCCTCCGATCTGGGCTACCGCTACTTCGTCGAAATGCTGATGGGCGAACCCAACGTCAGCAGCGACGAACAGCGGCGCATTCTGCACCAGTTTCATCAGTCCACCGCCCAACTCGGCGAGTGGCTGCAGCTTGCCGCCTCCGTGCTCGCGCAGACGCTCAATAACATGGCGGTGGTTTCCGGTCCGCGCGCCAGCCAGGCGCGGCTGAAGCAGCTCCAGCTCGTCAGTCTGCACGATCACTCGGCGCTGCTCGTCGTCGTCCTCCAGGACGTGAAGGTGCGGCAGCAACAGCTCGCCTTCAGCGAAGCCGCCACGCAGGACGATCTGAACCGGCTCGCACGCCAGCTCAGCCAGCAGTTCGCCGGGCAGGGCGCCATCGCCATCCGCGCCGCCGCCGAAGAGCTTGCCGGTCTGGAGCAGCAAATCGCGCTGGCCGCGGCCGAAATCGTCAAGGCGGAGGATGTGGACGAGTTCCCCGACCCCCATCTTGATGGTATACGCAACGTGCTCTCGCAGCCGGAGTTCTCGCGCAGCGAACGCATGCTCGACATCCTCGAAGCGCTCGACGGCCGCAATCTCTCTCGCACGATCCCGCAGACCGACGTGAAGAGCGACGACGTGGTGGTGATCATCGGCGCGGAGAACCGCGAGAACATCATGCGCGACTGCAGCCTGGTGATCGGCCGCTACGGCGAGGCCGACGGCCCCGGCGGCACGATCGCCGTGGTCGGGCCAACGCGTCTGCCGTACTCGCGCGCGATCGCCACGGTGCGCTACGTCGGCTCGCTGATGAGCGGGCTGCTGTCGCAGGCCTACGAATAATCCACCCGCCGCTCCGTGGCGCCGCGGCGGCGCCCGGCGGTCAGGAGCAGCAATGGCACAGTCACCACATCACCGCGGAGAGCATCCCGGCGGCGCCGGATCCGGAGAGGGTACAACGCCGAACGCCAACGGCGCCCGCGAGGGCAGCGCGGCCCTGCAGCAGCAACTCGAGGAAGAGCGCGAGAAGGCGAACACCTATCTGGCGAGCTGGCAGCGCGCCGCGGCCGACTTTCAGAACTACAAGCGCCGCACCGAGCAGGAGCGTGAAGAGTACGCGCTGCTCGCCAACCGTGCGTTGCTGATCAACCTGCTGCCCGCCGTCGACGATCTCGACCGTGCGATCGAGACGGCCGAGCAACAGAACGCGGGCGCCGGCTGGCTGGAAGGCTTCGAGGCGATTCAGCGCAAGCTGCACGGCGCCCTTGAAGCCTCCGGCGTGAGCGAGATTCGCGCGGACGGAGAGCCGTTCGACCCCAACATCCACGAGGCCGTCAGCCAGGGGCCGGGCGAGCATGACAAAGTCATCGCCGAAGTGCGGCGTGGCTACCGGCTCGGCAGCCGCGTGCTGCGGCCGGCGATGGTCGTGGTCGGCAACGGGCAACAGATGGAGCAGGCAGACGAACAGAGCGCAAACAGCCAGTAGTACAGCAATAACAAAGCGAGCCGAGAGGAAGGGACGGGCGGCGGCAGTCCGGAACGTCCAGAAGGGAAACAACCAATGAGCAGAGTGATCGGCATCGACCTGGGCACCACCAACAGTGCCGTCGCCGTGATGGAAGGCGGCGAGCCGACGATCATTCCGAACGCCGAAGGCGGGCGGATCACGCCGTCGATGGTCGCGATCAATAAGACCGGCGAGCGGCTGGTCGGCCAGGTCGCCAAGCGCCAGGCCGTCACCAATTCGGAGAACACGATCTTCTCCGTCAAGCGGCTGATGGGGCGCAAGTTCGACGACGCCGAGGTGCAGCGCAGCATCAAGATGGTGCCGTACAAGATCGTGCGCGCGGGCAACGGCGACGCGCACGTCGAGATGGGCGGACGCAGTTACTCGCCGCCCGAGATCTCGGCGATGATCCTGCAGAAGCTGAAGGCCGACGCCGAGGCGTATCTGGGCGAGAAGGTGACCGAAGCCGTCATCACCGTGCCGGCCTACTTCAACGACAGCCAGCGCAACGCGACCAAGGACGCGGGCAAGATCGCCGGCCTCGACGTGCTGCGCATCGTCAACGAGCCGACGGCGGCCGCGCTGGCCTACGGCCTCGACAAGAAGAGCGACGAAACGATCGCGGTCTACGACCTGGGCGGCGGCACCTTCGACATCTCGATCCTGGAGATCGGCGACGGCACCTTCCAGGTGAAGTCCACCAACGGCGACACCCACCTGGGCGGCGACGACTTCGACCAGGCGGTGATCAACTTCCTGATCGACGAGTTCAAGAAGGACCAGGGCATCGACCTGCGCAACGACCGCCCGGCGCTGCAGCGGCTGCGCGAGGCGGCGGAGAAGGCGAAGATCGAGCTGTCGACCACGCAGTCAACCGAGGTCAACCTGCCGTTCATCACCGCCGACCAGAACGGGCCGAAGCACCTGGTGATCAACATCACCCGCGCCAGGCTGGAGCAGCTCACCGGCGACCTGATCGAGAAGACGCTCGGCCCCTGCCGCAAGGCGCTGGAGGACGCGGGCGTGCAGGCCAGCAAGATCGACGAGGTCGTGCTCGTCGGCGGCCAGACGCGCATGCCCAAAGTCCAGGAGACGGTCAAGAACTTCTTCGGCAAAGAGCCGCACAAGGGCGTGAACCCGGACGAAGTCGTGGCGATCGGCGCCGCGATCCAGGCCGGCGTGCTGCGCGGCGAAGTCAAGGACGTGCTGCTGCTTGACGTGACGCCGCTGACGCTGGGCATCGAGACGCTGGGCGGCGTCTCCACGTCACTGATTCAGCGCAACACCACGATCCCGACCAGCAAGAGCCAGGTCTTCTCAACCGCATCGGACGGCCAGAGCAGCGTGGAGATCCACGTGCTGCAAGGCGAGCGGCCGATGGCATCCGACAACAAGTCGCTGGGCCGCTTCATCCTGGACGGCATCCTGCCGGCGCCGCGCGGCGTGCCGCAGATCGAGGTCTCGTTCGACCTCGACGCCAACGGCATCGTCAACGTCTCGGCCAAGGACAAGGGCACGGGCAAGGAGCAGCGCATCACGATCACGGCCTCTTCGGGCCTCTCGAAGGACGAGATCGAGAAGCTGCAGCGCGAGGCCGAGCTGCACGCGGAGGAAGACCGCAAGCGGCGCGAGGACGTAGAGCTGCGCAACAACGCGGACAACCTCGCCTATCAAGCGGAGAAGATCCTGCGTGAGAACGGCGACAAGGTTCCGGCCGAACTGAAGAGCGAGGTCGAGGGCAAGGTGTCGGCCACGCGCGAGGCGCTCAAGGGCAACGACACGGAGGCGATCCGCCGCAACTTCAACGAGCTGTCCGAGTCGTTGCAGAAGATCGGCGCCGCGGTCTACGGCGCCGGCGGCGGTGCAACTCCCGGCGGCGACGGCTTCGAGGGCTCCGCCAACGGCGCCGGCCCGAATCCGCGCGAGGGCGGCGATGGCGCCGGCGCACAGGCCGAGGAAGGCACTGTGGAAGGCGAGTTCCGCGAAGTGTAGGCGGGCTGGCCCTCATAACCCCCCGTCCCCCTTCTCTCCCATATACAGGCGGTTGCGAGATCTGCTGCCTGCGACGAGCGTATGGGAGAGAAGGGGGCGATCGTGGGGCGGATGATCGGCGGGGCGTCGGGTTAGCGAATGAGTAACTGCTCACCTACCCCGCCCGGTTGAGCGGGGCGAAGCAAGCCGTGGGAATTGCGTCGGATTGGCGGCCGCAGGGTGACCGGCGAATGGGAGTCCGCTCGCACGAGCGGACCAATCTGGCACGCCGATGGACGCGTATCGGCGTGCAACATTCTCGCCAGACGGATAGGTGAGCAGTTACGCGAATGATTGTAGTGGCGCACGGCGTGCGCCCACCCGGATCGCTCCACGCCGGATCGCCCCTTCTCTCCCATACAGCCCGCAACTGTTTCGCGATCTATAAACCTCGTGTGTATGGGAGAGAAGGGGAAGGGGGTTATGAGGGCCAGCCTCCACGGATCCGACACTGATCCCGGCGGACCCGGTATGATGGAAGTAGTGGCCTTACGCGGGCCGTTCTTTGTGTAAGCGATCAGAGCGCGCAGCGGCAGGGCAGACAGGACAGCGATGGCCACACAGCAGCAGGACTACTACGACGTGCTCGGGGTGCCGCGCACGGCCAGCCAGGAAGAGATCAAGAAGGCCTTCCGCAAGCTGGCGATGCAGTACCATCCCGACCGCAACAAAGAGGACGGGGCCGAGGCGCGCTTCAAAGAGGTCAACGAGGCGTTCGAGATCCTCTCCGACCCGGAGAAGCGCTCGGCCTACGACCGCTTCGGCAGGGCCGGTGTCGGCCAGCAGCCCGGCGGCGGCTTCGAGGGCTTCAGCAACTTCGGCGGCTTCGGCGATATCTTCGACGCCTTTTTCGGCGGCGCCACCCGCCAGCGGCGCGGCCCGCAGCGCGGCGCCGACCTGCGCTACACCATGACGCTCAGCTTCGAGGAGGCGATCTTCGGCACGGAGAAGGAGATCGAGGTCAGCCGCACGGAGCAGTGCGCCTTCTGCGGCGGGCTGGGCGCCGAGCCGGGCAGCAAGCCCGAACGCTGCCCGAGCTGCAACGGCAGCGGCGAAGTGCGCCGCGTGCAGCAAAGCATCTTCGGCCAGTTCGTCAACGTCACCGCCTGCGACCGCTGCCACGGCGAGGGCCGCGTGGTCACGAATCCCTGCCAGAAGTGCCGCGGCTCCGGCCGCGAACGCAAGTCGCGCAAGCTGCAGGTGCGCGTGCCGCCGGGCGTGGACAACGGCCAGCAGTTGCGCCTCTCCGGCGAAGGCGAGGCGGGCGGCCAGGGCGGCCCGGCCGGCAACCTCTACGTGCTGATGCAGGTGCAGCCGCACGAGCTGTTCAAGCGCGACGAGGACGACATCATCCTCGACCTGCCGGTCAATGTCGCGCAGGCAACGCTGGGCGACGATCTGACGATTCCGACGATCGACGGCAAGGCGCCGCTGAAGATTCCTGCCGGCACGCAGTCGGGCCGCATCTTCGAGCTGAAGGACAAGGGCGTGCCGCATCTGCGTGGCGGCGGCCGCGGCAGCCAGGTGGTGCGCGTGCGTGTGGTCACTCCCACGAACCTGACCAAAGAGCAGCAACGGCTCTTCCGCGAGCTGGCCGACAGCCTCGGCCAGGCGACGATGCCGCACGAAGAGAAAGGCTTCTTCGACCGCATCAAAGACGCCTTCGGTTAGGACTACAGTCTTGTAGGGGCGCACGGCGTGCGCCCTCGGCGGCGCCAGCCGCCGGCACACGACCCTGTGCATTCGCCTTGTCCGCGGCGCCCGGGTTGGCGGGCGCTGATGGTTGCGCCTGCTGCGCGAAGGGCGCACACCGTGCGCCCCTGCAGAAGCGACCGCGTATTGGATCGCGTCGATGGACTGGCTTGAGCTTTCGGCTGAAGCGGCAACGGAGCACGTCGAGGCGTTGTACGTCGCGCTGAGCGACGCTGCGCCCGGCGGCGCCAGCATCGAAGAGCCGGTGGTGCCGCTGGGGCCGGAAGAGGGCGTGCGCCGCGAGCCGTGGCGGCCCTCTGTCGTCCGGGTCTATCTGCCCTGCGACGCACACCTGGGCGAGCGCCGAAGTGCTGCGAAGACCGCCGTGGCGGCGCTGCCGTTCTCTGTCCATTTACGTGAGCGCACGGTGCATGAAGAGGACTGGGCCAACGCCTGGAAGGAGTTCTTCCAGGTCGAGCGCATCGGCCGGCGGCTTGTGGTGCGACCTTCGTGGCGGGAGTACGCGGCGCAGCCCGGCGACGTGGTGCTCGATCTCGATCCGGGCATGGCCTTCGGCACCGGCCAGCACGAAACCACGCGCATGTGCCTGCTCGCCGTCGAAGCGTTGACGCGGCCGGGCATGCGCGTGCTGGACGTAGGTTGCGGCTCCGGCATCCTCGGCATCGCCGCGGCGTTGCTCGGCGCGGGCGAGGTCGTGGCCGTGGACACCGAACTCGTCGCCGTCGAGGCGACGGCCGAGAACGCCCGGCGCAACGGTGTGCGGGACCGCCTGCACGTTGCCGAAGGCAGCCTGGACGAACGCTGGCCCTTCGGCTCGCTGCCATCAGCGGCCTTCGATCTGGCGCTTGCCAACATCCACGCCGCCGCGGCGATCGCGCTCGCCCCGCACCTCCATGCGGCACTACGCCCAGGCGGCACGCTCGTCGCCTCCGGCATCATCGCCGAGCGCCTTGAGGCCGTGCTGAACGCACTCGTGGTGGCCGGCTTCTCGGAGCCCGAAGTCCGCGCCGCCGGCGACTGGCGTACGGTGGTCACGAGGCGACCCTGACTATCCATCAGGGCGCAATGGAGCCGGCGATGGACGACGGTAGTCTCATGCTCATCCGTGCGGACACCGACTTCACCTACAACATCCGCGGACGGATGCTCAGCAGCAACGAACCGCGCGTGTCGGAGCGGCGCCCCGCGCCGCGCCTCTTCCTCGGCCGCACGACGGATGGCCACGTGCTGCGCTTCGGCGCAAGCGTGCCAGACGACCTGGCGCACCGGCTGGAGGCGATCATCAACCGTCAGCCGCCGCCCGGCGATCTGCGTGCCCCGCCGGCCGCAGCGGCCGAGCTGCGAGCGGCACTGGAATCAGATGCGCCCATTACGCGCGAGGAGAGCGGCCCCGCCTACCGTTTCCCTGCCACTATTGTGCAATCGGGCGACGCCGTCCGACTCACGGCGGCCAATCGGGACCTCGTGCGCGAGACGTTCCCGTGGCTGTATGACGAATACGCCGACTGGCAGCCCTGCTTCGCCGCGGTGCACGGTGGTGCGGCTGTCGCGGTCTGTTTCAGCGCGCGGATCGGCGCGCAGGCGGCGGAGGCGGGCGTCGAGACGTTGTCGGAGTTCCGCGGCCATGGCTACGCCACGGCGGTAACCGCTGCCTGGGGAACGGCCGTGCAGCAGGCGGGCCTGGTCCCAATCTACAGCACCTCGTGGGACAACATCGCTTCGCAGGGCGTCGCGCGGAAGGTAGGGCTGGTCCTGTTCGAGTCGAGCATGAGCTGGGCGTAGGCGATGAGCGCGCGGCGGTCGGCCCTCAACCCCCTTCCCCTTCCCCCAATCCTGGAGGGAAGGAGACGATCATGGGTAGGGCGATCCATAGCCGGAGCGGTTAACCCGGCGCCGCTCCGGATCGCTCCAACCCGGGATCGCCCCTTCTCCCAGGATTGGGAGAAGGGGAAGGGGGTTGAGGGCCGTCTACCGACTTCGCGCTTCGGTCCGCCGGCGCGGCTGCAAGCCCGGCGGCGCGCTCGGCGGCGGCCACGCGCTGCTGGCTGACCTGCGGCGTCCAGTGGTCCGGATACTCGGCCCAGACGTCGCGCAGGTAGGGGATCACCTCTTTGGCGAAGAGACAGGTGTTCTTGCGCGCCGTCTCCTCGCTCAAATTGCCGATGTGCGGCGTGGCGATGATCTGGCCCACGCGCAGCTCTTTCACCAGCTCGCGCAGGCGCTGGCGCACCGTGGCCGGGCTGCCGGCGATGATGAAGCCCTTCTCGTCGTACTCTTTGAAGCTCAGCTCGCCCTTGTACGCCTTCTCGCGGTCGGGGTTCGCCTGCACGCGCTCCAGCTCCCAGGTCATCGACTTCGGGCTGCGGTAGCCCGGCGCGCCGGTAAAGCCGCGCGAGACGCGGTTGGTGAAGCGGTAGAAGTAGCGCACCGCGTCGTAGTAGTCCTGCTCCGCCTGCGCGTCCGTCTCGGAGACGCAGACGATCTGTGTGAAGGCCATGCGGTGCGGGTTCATATTGCCGTTGTTAGCGGCCACGTAGTTCCAGTACTCGTCCACCACCGGCTTGGCCGAGCGCATGCCGGAGAAGGAGAGATGGCCGTAGCAGTAGTCGTGCTCCAGCACCAGATCCCAGGTCTCGATGCTGCCGCTGCCCGGCACCCAGATCGGCGGCAACGGCTTCTGCACGGGCCGCGGCCAGGGGTTGACGTAGCGCAGCTTGGTGTACTTGCCGTTGAAGGCGAACGGCTTCTCCGCCTGCCAGGCCTTCAGAATCAGCTCGCGCGCCTCGGCGAAGCGCGGCCGCAGCTCGGCGGGTGGCACGCCGTACGAATAGACCGAGTCCATCGCCGTGCCGTAGACAAAGCCGGCGATCAGCCTGCCTTCCGAGAGGCAGTCGAGGTAGGCCATCTCTTCGGCCACGCGCGTCGGCGGGTTGTAGAGCGCCAGGCTGTCGCCGATCACGAGGATGGCGGCGTTCTTCGTGTTCTTGGCCAGCGAGGCGGCGAGCAGGTTGGGGGAAGGCGTCATTGCGCCGGCGGTCTGGTGGTGCTCGTTCACCGCCAGGCCATCGAAGCCGACCTCGTCCGCGTACTCCATCAAGTCGAGAAACATGCGATACATCTGCCCGGCCTTGAGCCCGTCGAGCAGTTGCGGCGGCGGTGTGACCCAGGCGGTCGGATACGCGCGGTCGAAGTCGGCCGGCAGGTGTGGATAGGTGACCTCGGCGAACCAGTGGAACTTCATCAAGCGCCCCTGTTGGGGGCGGGCAGTGGGCAATGGGCAGTGGAGAAATGGCGACACGCGAACGGTTGCTGCCCGGACCCAGCTCTCTGTTGCCGCCCGAATGCTGACGCGGTATCGCAGCGATGATACCTGCCACGCTCTGCGTTGTACAGGCAGCGCTGTTGTGAATCATCGCCTGACATGGGCTGCGAGTTGCGAATCTCAGTAAAGTGACCCCCAATGAATTGACTTTCGCTCGCGGCGTGGGTAGGCTACGGCTGGTTTCCAGCCGATGCCCGGCGCCGGCCGGCGAGAGAGGACCGCCATGAAGTTCGGCCTGTTCTACGAGCTGATCGCCCTGCGCCCGCACGACGAAGAGGCGGTGCGGAACGCCTACTGGCAGGCGCTCGAACAGATCCAGTACGCCGAGCAGATGGGCTTCGAGTACGTCTGGGAGACCGAGCACCACTTCACCGAGAAGTTCTCCTACTCGTCGGCGCCCGAGCTGTTCCTCACCGCCGCGGCGGCCCGTACCTCGAAAATCCGCCTCGGCCACGGCGTGGTGTTGCTGACGATGAACCACCCCGTGCGCGCGGCCGAGCGCGCTGCCGTGCTCGACCTGCTCTCTAACGGCAGGCTGGAGTTCGGCACCGGCCGCGGCACGTCCGAGGCCGAGTTGGGCGGTTTCAACATCGATCCGGAGATCTCGCGCGACATGTGGGAAGAGGCGCTGCACATCATCCCGAAGATGTGGACGCAGGACAGCTTCGAGCACCACGGCCACTTCTGGGAGATCCCGCCGCGCAACGTGCTGCCCAAGCCGGTGCAGAAGCCGCACCCGCCGCTCTGGGTCTCGGGCGTCAGCCCGCAGACCTTCGAGATCGCCGCGGACAAAGGCCTCGGCGTGCTCTCATTCTCGCTCAGCGCGCCGGGCCAGTCGGAGAAGGCCGTGGCGATGTACAAGCAGCGCATCAAGAATGCCGAGCCGGCCGGCAGCTTCGTCAACAACAACGTCGCCGCCTTCACCGTCACGCTTTGCCTCGAGGACGACGCCGAGGCGAAGCAGGTGGGCGGCTTTGCGGCGGGAGCCTACAAAATGGGCGCCCAGTCGCTCTACGGCAAGTGGGCGAAGGCTGAGGGCGCCTGGCGGGCCTGGTACGGCCGCGACTACTTCACCGAGGTCGAAACGTCTGCCGACGAGATCGACCAGATGGTGAACGAGGCCGTCGTCTGCATCGGCGACCCGCAGCGCTGCATCAACGTGATCAAGCACTGGGAAGAGATCGGCGTCGATCAGATCATGTGCCTGATGCAGGCCGGCCGCATTCCGCACGAGAAAGTAATGGAGTCGATCCGCCTCTTCGGCGAGCACGTGATTCCGTATTTCCAGAAGCGCAGCGGGAAGGAGGGGAGCCCTCATAACCCCCTTACCCCTGCTCTCCCATACACAACGGCTTCGAGATCTGCTACGGATTGAGGGCGGTATGGGAGAGCAGGGGCGATCCGGTGTTGCTGGGGCGAAAGGTTTCGGGTTATCCAAACTCCGGTAGGGGCGCATGGCATGCGCCCGCAGCACCCGCAGGCGCGACCCACACCGCCGCGACCAACCCGCAGCCACCCCGGATCGCTCCAAACCAGATCGCCCCTTTCCCTCCAAGATTGGGGGAAAGGGGACGGGGGAAAGAGGGCCGCCATGGACTTCCACTTCACCGCCGCGCAGGAGCAGATCCGCGCCGACATCCGCGCATTTCTGCGCGACAACCTGCCCGCCGAGTACGAAGAGTCGCCCGTCGGCACCGAGTGGAGCGGCGACCCGGACGAGTGGGCCGCGGCGCTCGCCTTCAACAAGAAGCTTGCGGAGCGCGGCTGGCTCACCGCGCACTGGCCGCAGCAGTATGGCGGCCTCGGCCTCGGCATCATGGAGCAGGTGGTGCTGCGCGAGGAGATTTCGTATCGCCGCGCGCCCGTGCTCAACGCCAACGGCCTCAACATGCTCGGCCCGGTGCTGATGCTCTACGGCACCGAAGAGCAGAAGCGGCAGCACCTGCCCGGCATCGCCAAAGCCGAGGTGATGTGGGCGCAGGGCTATTCGGAGCCGAACGCCGGCTCCGACCTCGCCTCCTTGCAGACGCGGGCCGTGCGCGAGGGCGATGAGTATGTGCTCAACGGCAGCAAGATCTGGACCGGCCACGGCGCCACGGCGGACTGGATCTTCGTGCTCGCCCGCACCGACCCGCAGGCGCCGAAGCACAAGGGCATCTCCTTCTTCCTGATGCCGATCGACTCGCCCGGCCTCAAGGTCATCCGCTTGCAGTCGATGACGAACTACGTGCACTTTTGCCAGGAGTACTTCGAGGACGTGCGCGTGCCGCGCGAAAACCTGGTGGGCGAGGAGAACCAGGGCTGGTACATCGGCGCGGCGCTGCTCGACTTCGAGCGCTCCGGCATCGGCAGCGCCGCCGGCATACGCCGCACGCTGGAAGACCTGATCGGCTTTGTCAAGGAGAACGCGGCGATCGGGCAGCCGGCCACGGCGCAGAAGCGCGAGCAGATCCGCCGCAAGATCGCCGACCGCTGGATCGAGATGGCGATCGGCCGCAACCTCTCCTACCGCATCGCCTCGATCCAGGCCGCGGGCAAGATCCCGAACTACGAGGCCTCGATGGGCAAGGTCTTCTCGTCCGAGCTCGGCACGCGCCTCGCCTGGACAGGCTTCGAGGTGCTCGGCCTCTACGGCCAGCTGCGGGAGACGGACAGGTACGCGAAGCTGCGCGGCCGCTTCGGCCTGGGCACGCAGACCTATCTGACCTCGACGATCGGCGGCGGCACCAGCGAGATCCAGCGCAACATCATCGCCACGCGCGGCCTGGGGCTGCCGCGCACCTAACCCCGATTTCGCTGAAGCGAAATCTCCCTTCCCGACACGGGAAGGGTTGGGCACAGAACAACCGGTAGCTCCCGGAGAATCCCTCCCTTGTAGGGAGGGACAGACGGCGAAGCCGTCAGGGTAGGTGCCATGAACGGAGGATGTAGCGTATGCCCGATCGGCTCGGCGGCAAGGTCTGCATGATCACGGGGGCAGGCTCCGGCATCGGCGCCGCCATCGCCCGGCGCTTCGCCGCGGAGGGCGGGCGCGTGTTTCTGCTCGACCGCGCGATTGAGAACGCGCAAAAGGTCGCGGCCGAGATCGGCGGCACGGCGGAGGCACAGCAGCTCGACGTGAGCGACGCGGCGCAGGTGCAGCGCACGGTTGCGGCCGTCAACGCCGCCGCCGGCCGCATCGACGTGCTGGTCAACGTCGCCGGCATCACGCTGCTCACAGATACTCGCATCGTGGACATTCCCGAAGCGACCTGGGACGGCGTGATCGCGGTGAATCTGCGCGGGCCGTTCCTGATGTGCAAGTACACGCTGCCGCTGATGATCGCGCAAGGCGGCGGCGTGATCATCAATATGTCCTCGCAGGCGGGCTTCGGCGGCGGCACGGCCTACGCCTCGGCCAAGGCGGGGTTGAATGCGATCACGAAGGGCATCGCCCGCCAGCACGCCGGCGACGGCATCCGCTGCTGCACGATCGCGCCCGGCGCCGTGCAGACGCCGATGCTTGAGCAGTCGAAGCAGAAGCTGGGCGAGGGCATCGTCGCGCCACGGCCAGGCGTGGTGAAGCCCGTTGGCACGCCCGAAGAGGTCGCCGCGCTTGCCGCCTTCCTCGCCTCGGACGAAGCCGCCTACATCAGCGGCACGACCTATGCGATCGACGGCGGCGCCAGCCAGCACTGACGAGGGTGAGCAGTGAATGGTGAGTGGTGACTGGTGCGACGAAGAACCCCTCTCCAGTTCCTGGAGAGGGGCAGGGGTGAGGCCACTCGCGGCGCCAGCCGCGACCAACAGCGCGCCGGCTGAACGAATACGTTTGTGAGGTGGAAAACCGATGGCCGAGATTTCGCCGGGGGAATACATCGACGTCTGGGTGAACATGCCTTCCGCCGAGCGGCGCGAGGAGATGGACCCCAACATCATGCGCTGGTTCGCCAAAAGCTCGCCCGACGTGCTGGGCGGCGTCACGCCGGCGCAGATGTTCGCCAAGATGGACGCCGCCGGCGTGCAGACCGGCCTGCTCACCAGTGGCATCGGCCCGGTGTACAAGAACCCCTACATGGGCGGCTTCGAAGAGTTCACGATCGCCAGGTTCCGCGAGATCTGCCAGAAGATCGCCGACGTGTGCAAGCAGTTTCCCGGCCACTACTACGGCGCTTGCATGCTCGACCCGACGCAGGGCATGGACGCGGTGCGCATGCTCGAGATCGCGGTCAAAGAGTACGACTTCCGTGCCGGCCGCCTCTTCGGCGCCCTCACCAACACGCCGCCCAACCACCCGCTCTGCTATCCGATCTACTGCAAGGCGATCGAGCTGGACGTGCCGATCACGGTGAACGTCGGCGTGCCTGGCCCGCTGCGCTTCGCGAAGTTTCAACGGCCGATGGACCTGGACGATGTGCTGGTGAGCCTGCCCGAGGCGAAGGTCGTGATGACGCACGTCGGCCACCCGTGGCATCTGGAAACCGTGGCGCTGTTGCAAAAGCACGCCAACGCCTACCTGATGACCTCCGGCTGGGCGCCGAAGCACGTACCGGCCGAGATCGTCCACCTGATGAACACGCGCGGCCAGCACAAAGTCATGTGGTCGGCCGACTACCCGATCCAAACCTTCGACCGCTGCATCAAAGAGGCGCACGAAATGCCCCTGCGCGACGGCGTGCTGCGCAAGTACATGCGCGACAACGCGCTCAACGTCTTCAAGCTCGGGTGACTGGTGAATGGTGAGTAGTGAGTAGCAGGAAGGGCGAAGGGCACAAGCCCGTAGGGGCGCAAGGCTTGCGCCCTTCGTGGCTGCAGCCGCGACCCGCAGCGCGCCGATGATCGCCATGCGAACCGAACGATGCACAGCCCGTAGCGCATAAAAGCTCCCCTCTCCATGAAATGGAGAGGGGCCGGGGGTGAGGCCACGCGATGACAAAGCACCTGCTCGTCGTGCTCAGCAACGCGGCCGAGGGCCAGGACGAGGCCTTCAACCAGTGGTACACCAACACGCACCTGGGCGACGTGCTCAAGGTGCCCGGCTACGTGGCCGCGCAGCGCTTCAAGCTCTCCGAGATGCAACTCGCCCCTGGAGAGTTTCCCTACGGCTACATGGCGCTGTACGAAGTCGAAACGAACGATCTTGAACAAGCCTGCCGCGCCCTCACCGAAGGCGCGGCAGGCACGATGTATATCGATCCGGCGCTGGACCGCGAGCGCACGGTCGCCTGGTTCTACTCGCCGATCACCGAGCGCGTGACCGGCGAAACGCAGCAATCAGAGCAGACCGTCCCATAGCCGCCGCTCGGCACCGTCCGGGTCGTTCTCCACGCGGCACTCGGCGTCGAAGATCAGCGTCGCGCGGCTGCCGGGTTCGTACGCCGGCCAGGAGGGCAGGCCGGCCGCGTTCGGGTTGCCACCGCGAGCGAAGGCGATCCACGCCGCCTGCATACGGTCGGCCAGCGGCTGGCGGTCGGGGCGCTCGCCGGTGAAGTTCGTGCTGCCCGGCGCGCTGAGATTGTTCCAGACGAACGGAATCTCCAGCGCGTGACAGGCGCCGAGCTTGCCGCCGAGCGCCGGCGATTGGTAGTCGAAGCGGTACATCCACACCGGCGTGCCCTGCCGCTCCTGCGTCTCCGCCAGGCGGATCGCCGGAATGCGGAAGACGTGGTCGCTGAGCAGGTGCGTCCACGCTTCGACCTTCGATTCGTGCGGCCGGCCAGCGGCGTAGGCATCCGCCAGCGTTGCGAAGGTCTCTGCTCCGGCCTGCGCCGCGGCACGGGCGCGGAAGCCTTCTTCAGCGGCCATGCAGGGTCGAGTGCGGAGAAGAGCTTCATCTCGTCCAGGTTCGTGCCGAGCAGCAGCGGCACGCCCGCTGCAACGCCGTTCGCCACGGCCTCAAGCGGCGGCCGCGGCAGCGCCTCGCCGTCCACCACCGGCTGGGCGAAGAGGCCGCCGCTCGCCCGGCTCACCGCCAACTTCGCCTGCGCGGCCAGGATCTGCTCGACCGACAGCTCGCGCAGCCGCTCGACGTTGCCTGCGTCTACCTCAAGCAGCTTCAACGCCTCCCGCGCGATCCCGGTCGCCGCCTCGCGGCCGCGTACGGTGTGCGCGGCGCCGGACTGCAGGATCGCTTTGTGGAAGAGCCCCTGTGCGCTCGGCGTGCCGAGCAGCGTGCCGACGCTCATGCCGCCGGCCGACTCGCCGAAGATCGTGACGTTGTCCGGGTCGCCGCCGAAGGCCGCGATGTTCTGCTTCACCCAGCGCAGCGCCGCCACCTGGTCGAGGATGCCGAGGTTGCCCGTCGCGGCGAAGGACGCGCCGCCGAGGTCGGCCAGGTGCAGGAAGCCGAGCAGGCCGAGCCGGTAGTTGATCGTGACCACGACGACATCGCCGTTGCGGGCGAAGGACGCGCCATCGTACCAGGGTGTCGAGCCGGAGCCGCCGGTAAAGGCGCCGCCGTGGATCCAGAACAGCACCGGCCGCTTCGCGCCGTCCGCCGCGGGCGACCAGACGTTGAGGTAAAGGCAGTCCTCGGCGCTGAGCTGCTGCTCGCGGCCGAAGAGGTTGTTGAGTGGCGAGGGCAGTTGCGGCGCGGTGGGGCCGAAGGCGGTCGCCTCGCGCACGCCGCTCCAGATCGCGGGCGGCTGCGGCGGCCGGTAGCGCAGCGCCCCGACCGGGGGTGCGGCGAAGGGCACCCCCTTCCACACCTGCACGCCGTTCTCTTCGCTCCCCTGCAGCCTGCCGTACGCCGTCTCCACCACCGTCGATCGCGTTGTGGTCATCGCACTATCTCCTGCAGCGCTGGCCGTTCCGCGCCAGCGTACCGTTTCGGAGTGAACCCCGCCAACCGCCGCCCCGCCGAGTCTCCTCCGAGGTCAGACCGGTTCGGTACTCCTGAGCTGCCGCAGAGCGCCGTTCACGGCGTCGAGATCGAACGACTCCGGGTCGAGCGGCTGGCCCTCGGTCCATTCAACCAGTTCCTCGTGCTGTGGATGGGCGGGATCGGCCACGGCCTGGATCAGGTTCGCCCAGCCCCAGACGCCGCCGCAGTCCTCCATCGGGCAGCGACGACGGCCGGTCAAACAGACCGGGTAATGCTTGCCCTCCTCGGCCGGCAGAATCTTTTCCAGCAGAATCTCGTGATCCCAGCTATCACCGAAGTCATACTGATACTGCAGCTTCGCTCCCTCGCGCGTGAGCACCTTGTTCAGCCGCGCCTTCTCCTCATCCTTCATCTCTCCCCAGGCGTCCCACTCCGGATCGGGCACGCCGTATTCGGTGCGTCCGATGCGGAAGGCGTGCAGGTGCTCGTCGTACCAGCCCATGACCACTTGCAGGACGGTGTGCAGCTCGCCGAGACTGACGGCGCTGCGCACCTGGAAGCGGCGCCAGATCGGCGGGCGGATCCCCTTCAATGTGACCTTGAGCTGGTAGATCGACGGCTTCGCACGCGTGGTGCGTGGCATGACTGGCCTCCGTAATCCGCTGAGTCAGGCGCGGAAGTCGCGCATCCAGTGTACGCAGGTTGCCGCGGCTGCAGGACATGCGACAGTCCGCTCAGGTCCTTGCGATGCACCAAGGGGCAGGCGCCACGTCGCCGGAGGAAATCCGGCAGATCGAGGAGTACGCGTCGAGTGGCCAGCCCATCTCAGCCGAGGCCGCGCAGGGCGTGATTCGCCTGCTCGACCTGCTCGGCCGGCGTTGGCCGGTCGGCGCATTCCTGCCGCTTACGCCGAACGAGCGCCTGGCGCTCGCCTGCCGGGCATCGGCGTGGCCCGGGCAGCGCATCGTCGGCGTCCTGCGCATTGCCGAGCCTGCGGTGCGGCCGTTGCTGCTCGGTACGCTTGGCAAGCTCGCGCAGAACCTTGGACCAGGCGACGGCGACAACCGCAGCGGCGACCGCGCCCTTGGCCCAAAGCCACGCGGCGGTCTGCCCAGCCTCGCCACCGCACAACCGCTGCCGCGAGGAGACCGGAACGGAGCGCCGCCGCATCGTGAATGGCTGGCCGGCTCTCTGTCCGAAGCTCCAAGCTTCGAATGAGGACCACAGCCTACTCGAAGGACAACTGAACTTACTTTCTTGTAAACTCGGTTGGATACTGGATATGATTGTCGCGACCGCTCCAAGGGAGGCGTGACAGTTTCCTATGAGCAGACTATCGCCGGAGACGATCGCCCGTTTTCGTCACGCAGTTGCTGAGCTGGATTTGCAATTCGTGGGGGACAGACTCGACGATGGGAACACCGAGTTCGAGCTACGCAAGTGGTTGGATGGCCACGAGGAGCCTATGCTGTGGTCCCACTTGGATCGAGTGACTGCGGATGAATGGTTCTTCATCACAACCTTGTATGGCACCATGTCTTTAAGAGGGCAGCGAACGCACATTCGCAAGTACTTTCCGAGACTATTCGTTCAAGCCGCAAAGCGTGACATCCGTAATTTTGTTCCGGGGATGGCCGAGTACGCTGGACTGCGTCAGGCTTGGATGGCGCCGCGGCTCTACAACATGGGCAGGCTGTTGCGTGAGCGAGCCTGCACCATGACTGAGTACGTTGAGCATCTTCGCCAAGTTGAACAGATGGCCACACCTGACGATCCTATGCCGGCACTGGATCGGATCATCGGAGACCACGGCGCAGCCGGGTGGAAGACTCTCAGCGTTTTTGTCCGCGACTGCGTCGGCGGCAATTCATTTCCTATAGACTCACGGGTCGAAAAGACGCTCAAGCGGCACCAGCTTCCAGTGGATGAGAGGCAGCTAGTAAGAGCCTATCCCGCTAGGCATGAGAGTTGACCATACTGGGAGGTGAAACCAGC
>CALFMN010000087.1 GCA_937879875.1 uncultured Chloroflexota bacterium
GCGTGGGGCTGGGCGATGGCGTCGGCGTCTCGATCGTGCTCAAAACCGGCGCCTGCGTGAGATCGCCGCTGATCTCCACGCCGCTTGCCTGCAGCCAGCCGGTGCCCGTGCCGGGCGCGCCCTGCTGCGTGCTGAAGTTGACCAGCAGCCACTGGTTGTCGTCGCTGCGGCCCGCCACGGGCACGGTTAGCCCGCCGGGCAGCCGCGCGACGACCGCGCCGCGCTGATCGGGAATGTTGTAGACGGTCACGGCGCCGCGGGTACGCGCCGTCACGCCGGCCGGCGTCGCGCTGGCCCCTGCGCCGGTGGGTGTCGTGGCCGCGGGCGCCGCCGCGGGCGAAGCCGTCGTTGCGGTCTGCGTCAGCAGCCGCACCGGCGGCGGTTTGCTCCCGCCGCCGGCACCGACGAGCAGCACGGCGATCAGAAAAACGGCGAGAATGCCGACCAGCCCGCCGAGGATGAGCAGGATACGCTGTTGCGCGACGGTCACGGGTGGCCCTCGGCCGCGAAGTGCAGCGAGACGGGCTGAGACGGCGGCGGATCAGGGGAGATCGGTCCGGCTCTGCCACTGCTGCGCCGCCTCGCAACCCATCGCGGCGGCCAGGCGGATGGCGAACGGATCGGTCATGCCCGAGATGTAGTCTGCCACACGCAGGCGGATCGGGTCGTCGGGCAGCGAGAAGCCTTCCGGCAGCTCATGCGGATGCTCCACATAATGCTCAAAGAGAAAGCCGAGAATCTCGCGTGCCTGCCGCACTTCGGCCTGGCGATCTTCGAGCAGATAGACGTTCTCGAACATGAATTCGCGCAACTCGTTGGTGACGGCGCGTACCTCATCGCTCATGGCGATGCGCGGTTCCGTGACGCCGGGGACTTCGCCGGTCGCCTCCCAGGAGGCGAGCACGATGTCGCTGACCAGCGTGTTGATGCGGTCGGCGTGGCTGGCGCCGAGTACACGATGCACATCGCGCGGCAATGACTCTTCGGAAAGCATACCGGCACGAATCGCGTCGAGGATGTCGTGGTTCAGGTAGGCCACCGCGTCGGCGATCTTGAGGACCTGGCCTTCCAGCGTCGAGGCCGTGCCCCAGGCCTCGGCGAAGATGTCTTTGCGGACTTTGGAGCTCTTAATCACGCCCTCGCGCACTTCCCAGGTCAGGTTGAGGCCGCGGCCGTTGTTCTCCAGCTTCTCCACGACGCGGGCGCCCTGTTCGTTGTGCCGCCAGCTCACGCCCAGCAGCTCGGCCAGCGCCTCTTCGCCGGCGTGGCCGAAGGGCGCGTGGCCGATGTCGTGCGCGAGCGAGATCGCCTCCGTTAAATCTTCGTTCAGGTTCAGCGCCCGCGCGATCGTGCGCGCGATCTGCGCGACTTCGAGCGTGTGCGTCATGCGCGTAACGTAATGGTCGCCGGCCGGTGCAATGAAAACCTGCGTCTTATGCTTCAGCCGGCGAAACGCTTTGGAGTGCAGGATGCGGTCGCGGTCGCGTTGGAACTCGCTGCGTAGCTGCGCCGGCGGCTCCGGGCGCTCGCGGCCGCGGCTGGCGGCGCTGCGCGCGGCGAAGGGCGACAGCGCCTGCTCGCGCCGTTCCAGCAGCGCCCGCACGCTGGCGAAGCGCGCCCGCGACAGCGCATCCCGTTCGTCCACGCCGGCCATAGTCATACTCTACTCCAGCCGTATGATCCCCGACGCCGCTCGGGTTTGTCTACAATGCCCGCGAACGTGTCAGAACACGCCTTGTCACGACAGATTGTTATGCTATAACTGGAACGTAACTGCCGCGGGCTCGGATGGCCTGGAATGCGGCTGGCCGTCACGCTCCGTGCGTGCGCGTGGCGCCGATCAGAACCAGGAGGAGACGAATGAGGCAGGGACATGCACCGCGGCCGCGCGAAGGCAACAGCTTTCGCGGGCTGCTCCGGCGGGCGGCATTGCTGCTGCCGGCGATTGTCTTGCTCGCGGCGGGGGCGCGGGCCGCCACACCAGCGCAGGCAGCGCCGCTTACGGTTCTCCTGAGCGGGACGGGCGTTAGTGGTTCTGGCTCGCCGTACACAATTTCGACGCAAGCGGGACAGCAGGTGACGTTGGCGGCCACACCAGGCGGCGCGTCTTGCGGTAGTGCAACGTACACCTATGCTTGGACCTTCGGGGATGGTACGACCGGCCCTAACAACAACTTCGTGGTGCACTCATGGACGACCAACGCCACGGGTAACGTCGTCGTCATTGATAACTGTGGTTCATCGGACTCAGCCGCCAGTGCTACATTCTCGGTCACAATTGGCGGCACCGGTTCCGGCGCCTGCACGCCCAACCCGGTCACGGGCAATCCGATCAGCGTGTCGGTCACCGCATCGCCCACGAGTGCGACGGTGGGGCAAACGATCACCTTCTTGAGCTCGGCAAATGACATCGGCGCCGGCGCCACCACCCTTGCCTACACCTGGAGCTTTGGTGACGGCACATCCCAGGCCGCCACGCAAACGACCTCACACTCGTACACGGCGGCCAACACCTACACCGTGACCGCGACCGTCACAGACAACCTGGGCCGCGTCAACTGCGGCACGACGACCGTCACGATCACCGGCAGCGGCAGCGGCGGCACCAGCGGCAGCACCAATCCGAAGATCCAGGTTGCCCCGAACGGGCCGTACACCGGTTCGGTCGGCCAGGCGATTCAGTTCGGCGGCTTCGCGACTACCCAGGACGCGGGCGCGACGATCACCGGCTACAGCTGGAACTTCGGCGACAACACAAACGCGACAGGCCAGTCGGTGCAGCACACCTACAGCCAGGCCGGCACCTTCACGGTCACGCTGACCGCGACCGACTCGGCCGGTCAGTCGTCTTCGAACACCACGACGGCCACGATCGGCGGCTCCGGCACCACGGGCGGCGCCAGCGGCACGGCGACGACCGGGCAGAACAGCGAGCGCGGCGTGACCGTAAACACCGGCGGGCCGTACACGGGCTCGGCCGGCACGGCGATCAACTTCACCGGCACCGCGACGACGACAAATGGCGGCGCGACGATCACCTCCTACGTGTGGTCGTTCGGCGACGGCGGCACGGCCACCGGTCAGACGGCGAGCCATACCTACGCCAACAGCGGCAACTTCACCCTGACGTTGACGGCGACGGACTCGACCGGCGTGGCGGTCGCGGCCACGGCCGTGGTCACGATCGGCGGCGGCAGCTCGGCGGGTCCGCGCACCGTACAGCTCGTGCAGGGCTGCAACAACGTGGCGCTGACCTTCCCCGACAATACGCAGACGACGACCGTGGCGAACGGCGTCAGCCCGGCGTCCGCGCTGCTCAGCGTGTGGAAGCTCAGCGACCCGGCCAGTCAGAAGTACAAGGCGTTCTTCCCGGGCGCCACGCAGGCGACGGATCTGCCCACGGTGAACCGGCTGGACGCGGTCTTCATCTGCGTGAACGCCGCCGCAACATTCACGGAGCCGGGCGCGTAGGGCGAAGCTCAGCTCCTCGGCAATCGGCCCTCATCCTCTCGTCTCTCCTTCTCCCAATCCTGGGAGAAGGAGACGATCCCGCGTCGGGCGGTCCGATTACTGAACGGTTAACCCGGCGCCGATCGGAACGCTTCAGGCTGGATCGCCCCTCTCCCAGGATTGGGAGAGGGGAGGGGGTGAGGGCCGACTGCCACGGGCCTATCCGCCGTCGTTGCGCTCGCGGCCGGCCGCTGCCTGGTCGGTTTCTGGCAGCGCCGTGCCGTCGGCGGTGAGCGCCGGGCGCTCGTCCGGACGCGGGCGCGGCTCGCGGCGCAGCGGATACGGCTGCGCGCCCGACTCGCGGGCCAGCGCCACCAGCGCCGCTGGCTGTGGCCGGCCCGTCACGCGGTAGTAGTAGAGCTGCACGATGGACTGGATAATCGCCGCGATCGGCACGCTGAACAGCGCTCCCCAGATGCCGGCGGCGCCGGCGCCGATGAAGAATGCGGCCAGCACCCAGAGCGGATGCAGCCCCACACTTTTGCCCATGATGCGCGGGCGCAGAATCTGCAACACGAGCTGCTGCAGCGCGATCATCGCCACCAGCGCGACGATCACGTTCACCAACGAGACCGTCACGGCGCCGATCACGATCGTGGGAATCACGGCGACCACGTCCCCGATGAAGGGGATGATCAGCATGAAGCCGGCGAAGAGGCTCACCGGCAGCGCGAACGGGATGCCGGTAGCGGCCATCGTCAGACCCGTGCCGACCGCATAGATCAGCGCCAGCAGCACGGAGGCGCGCACGTAGCCGCCGAAGCTGTGGTCGATGCTGGCGAACAGCATGCGCACGTCCTGGCGGTAGCGCTCCGGCGTGACGCCGAGCATGGCCGAGGTGATGCGCGGTGCGTCGAGCATCATGTAGAACGACACGACGAGGATGATCACCGTGTCGAAGATGCCTTCGACGATCTTCGGCGCCAGCCCGACCGCATTCTGCGCGAGCTGTGCGCCCGACTTGTCGATCTGTTTGCTCAGGTCCTCGGTGTTGACGCCGCTCAGATCGACGTTGATGCCGCGGCGATGCAGCCAGTCCTGCACATCGGTGACGAGCTTGCCGGTGTTCTGCCGGTATTCCGGCACGGTCTTGCCCAGCGTCTCAACCTGCTTGACGAGCGGAGGCGCCAGCAGCACGCCCGCGAGCGCAACCACGCCGAACATACCGAGATAGACCGCTGCCACGGCAGCCGCGCGGCCCAGCGTCCAGCGCCGCGCCAGCCAGTTGACGGCCGGATTCAAGATGAAGGAGAGCATCCAGGCCAGGAAGAAGATCAGCAGCGTCTGTGCGAAATGGGCGCCGAAGCGCCAGACGACGAGGAAGAGCTGCACGCCGAGAAAGGCGCAGCCGAGCACGACGAGGACGCGGAGCCAGGGGCTGCGTTCCATTTGGGCCGCTCCAGGCTGGACGCGGCCCGCCGCTCCGCCCCGCGACCGCCCGCTATGGTACATGGCACACGGCGTCAGGGTTTGCGGCGCCCTGCGTCCGCAGCGGCGCGGACCGGCGCCGGCCTTGACGCTACAACGTTCGCTGACCTGCTCTTATGTATGCCGGCCGAAAGGACTGGACGCACACCGGCCGCGGGTCATGGTTGATTGTAGGTCCGGCTGTTACAATCCGCCAAGTTAGGCGAACGGAAACAGCGAGCAGGAATCGGGAATCGTGGGTCGACGTTGCGCGGATCGCCGGCTCCGTTGCCTGAAGCCGACTGTTGTGGCCGTCTCCCCTGGCATGTGTCATCGCACCCGGCGCCACCGTCGGGTGAGGATTGAAACGTAGAAACCGCGTATTGGGTCGCTTTCAATCGCATTCCCACGATCGGCCGGGCGCGTTACGAACGGCTGGAGCGGGCGTTTGGCTCGCTTGCGGCCGCCTGGGAGGCGACGCCGGCCGAGTTGCGAGCCGCGGGTCTGGATGAGCGCAGCGTGCTGGCCGTCGAGGCGCAGCGCCCGCGCATCTCCCCCGAAGCGGAGTTGGCCGCGCTCGAACGGCTGGGCGTCGCCGCCCTCATCTGGCACGACGAACGCTATCCGCGGCTGTTGAAAGAGTCTTTTGACCGCCCGCCGGTGTTATACATACGGGGCACTGTGCTGGCGGAAGATGATCTGGCGCTGGCCGTGGTCGGCACGCGGCGCATGACCGCATACGGTCGGCAGGTCACCGAACAGCTGGTGCCGGAGTTGGTGAGCGCAGGGATTACGATCGTCAGCGGCCTGGCGCGTGGTGTGGATGCCACGGCACATGCGGCCGCGCTGCGGGCAGGCGGACGCACCCTGGCGGTGATGGCGAGCGGCGTCGACATCGTCTACCCCGCAGCGCACGAACGCCTGGCGCGGCAGATCGCCGAGCAGGGCGCGCTGGTCAGCGAGTTCCCGCTCGGCACGCGGCCGATCAAGGAGGCATTCCCGCGCCGCAACCGCATCATCGCGGGGCTTTCGCTTGGGGTGGTGATCACCGAAGCGCCGGAGCACAGCGGGGCACTGTTGACGGGAAAGCTTGCAGCCGATGACAATCGTGACGTCTTCGCGGTTCCGGGCAGCATCTACGCGCCGATGAGCGCCGGCACGAACGCCCTGATCCAGGACGGGGCGCGGCTGGTGCGCACGGCAGACGATATTCTGTCGGAGCTCAATCTCTCCGCGGTGGTTCAGCAAGCCGAGCTTGCGGCCGCGGTGCCGGCCGGCGCCGCGGAGTCGGCGCTGCTCGGCCTGCTCACCGCCGAGCCGACGCATATCGATGAAGTCACGCGGCACAGCCGGCTTTCGGCGGCCGAAGTCAGCAGCGGACTGGCGCTGTTAGAGTTGAAGGGCTACGTCCGCCAGGTGGGCGGTATGCAGTACGTGCGGCTCCGAGAAGCCGGGCCGGCGTATGCCACCTGACGAGTACAGCACAGCAGAGGAACCCATCGTGGAAGCGCCGCGATGCGAACGGAAACAACATGGCACAGGCAAAAAAAAGGCATCTCGTCATCGTCGAATCGCCCGCGAAGGCGAAGACGGTGGCCAGCATTCTTGGCAGGGAGTACGAGGTTAAGGCCTCGATCGGGCACGTGCGCGATCTGCCGAAATCGAAACTCGGCGTGGACGTGGAGCACGGCTTCCTGCCGCAATATATCGTCCCGCGCGACAAGTCCGACGTCGTCGGCCAGATCAAGAAGGCGGCAAAGAACGCCCGCTCGGTCTTTCTGGCGACGGACCCCGACCGCGAGGGTGAGGCGATCTCCTGGCATCTGCTGGAGGCCGCCGATCTCAAGAAGGTGCCACACCAGCGCGTCGTCTTCCACGAGATCACGCGCGACGCGATCACCGACGCAGTCAAGCACCCGCGCGACATTGACATGCCGCTGGTGGACGCCTATCAGGCGCGGCGCGTGCTCGACCGTCTGGTCGGGTACAAGATCAGCCCGCTGCTCTGGAACAAGGTCCGGCGCGGGCTCTCGGCCGGCCGCGTGCAATCGGTGGCGCTGCGCATGGTCGTCGATCGCGAGCGCGAGATCGAGGACTTCCAGAAGCGCGAGTACTGGACGATCGAGGCCGACCTGGCGCAGCAGCGTGATGAGGCCGAGTCGTTCCGCGCGCGCTTGCAGGGCTATGCCGAGAAGAAGCGCGGCGAGCTGGAGCTTGCCAGCGCGGAACAGACGAACGCCCTGGTCGAGCGGCTGCGCGGCGCCGGCTACGCGGTTTCCGACGTGCGCAAGCGTCAGCAGGCGCGCCGTCCTTCGCCGCCGTTCACCACCAGCACGCTGCAGCAGGAAGCGTCGCGGCGGCTCGGCTTCACGGCCCGGCGCACGATGACCGTGGCGCAGCAGTTGTACGAAGGCCGCAGCCTCGGTCCCGAGGGCGAGGTCGGCCTGATCACCTACATGCGTACGGACTCGACGGTGATGGCCGACGTGGCCAAGACCGAGATCCGCGACTATATCGCGCAGAAGTACGGCAAGGGCTTCGCGCCCGAGAAGCCGCGCAGCTACACGAAGAAGCAGAAGGGCGCACAGGAGGCGCACGAGGCGATCCGCCCGACATCGGTCTGGCGCGAACCGGAGCGCATGCGCAAGTTTCTGACGGCTGACCAGCAGAAGCTCTATCTGCTGATCTGGCAGCGGGCGGTGGCTTCGCAGATGTCAGACGCGTTGCTCGACGTGACCTCGGCGGACATCATCGCTACGCCGGCCGATGGCGGGCGCTTGCTGTTCCGCGCCACGGCCAGCCACCTGCGCTTCCCCGGCTTCCGCGCCGTCTACTTCGAGCGCACGGAAGAGGGCGCCGACGAGGACGCCGACACACGCGCCCTGCCCGAGCTGGTTGCCGGCGAGCCGCTGCGGCTGCTCGACCTGCTGCCCGAGCAGCATTTCACCGAGCCGCCGGCGCGCTTCACCGAGGCGACGCTAGTCAAGGCGCTCGAAGAGAACGGCATCGGCCGACCCAGTACCTACGCCTCGATCCTCTCGACCGTGACCGACCGCGGCTACATCGAGAAGGTCGGGCGGGCGCTGAAGCCGACCGAGCTGGGCCGCGACGTCAACGACCTGCTGGCCAGCTACTTCTCGAACGTCGTGGACCTGAAGTTCACGGCGCAGATGGAGGAGGAACTGGACGAGATCGCGGCGGGCAACCGGCCCTGGAGTCCCGTCGTCAATGAGTTCTACATACCGTTGCAGAAGTCGCTGGCGGAGGCCGAGCGGGCGCCGGCGCTGATGAAGCTGACCGACGAGCTCTGCGAGCTGTGCGGCAAGCCGATGGCGGTGAGGTGGGGCCGCTTCGGCCAGTTCCTCGCCTGCACCGGCTATCCGGAGTGCAAGAGCAGCCGTCCGCTCGCCGGCCAGGAGGAGCAGCAGGCCGTTACCGACGAAAAGTGCCCGATCTGCGACTCCGGCATGGCCGTGAAAATGGGCCGTTTCGGGCGCTTTCTCGCCTGCGAGCGCTACCCCGAGTGCAAAGGCACGAAGACCTTCCAGAAGAAGATCGGCGTGGATTGCCCGGAAGACGCGGGGCCGCTGGTGGAGCGGCGCACCAAGGGCCGGCGCACCTTCTACGGCTGCGGCAACTATCCCACCTGCACGTTCGTGAGCTGGACGCGGCCGACGGCCGAGAAGTGTCCAATCTGCGGTTACCTGATGGCGAGCGAGGGCGCCAACGCGGTTAAATGCCTGAAGTGCCGCCACCGCGAGCAACGCCGCGCCGACGATGCCGCTGAGGCGGCGCAACCGTTGGAGGTCCCGGCATAGGCGGGCGAGGGTTCAGGGTTCAGGGAACAGGGAATAGGGTTGGCGGAGGACCGGCCGCGCTCGCGGATCCGGTCCTTGCCGGTCTGGCCGCCGAACTGGCCCCGGAGTCTGATGACGGGCGTGCGGCCGAACAGGCGCTTCACGACGCGCCCCTGCCGCAGTTGATCGAGCAATATTTGGCCTCGTTGGCTGCCGAGCACCGGCGCTCGCCGCTCACCTTGCGTAACTACGAAAGCGATCTCGGCGCGTTCGCCCGCTGGCTGGCCTCCAAGAGGCTCGACCTGCTGACCATCGACAGACAGCGGTTCCGAGCCTACCTGGCTACGCTCGTGGAGGCGAAGATGTCGCGCGGCAGCGTGGCGCGTAAGGTCAGCACGATTCACACGTTCTACCGCTGGCTGGTCAGCGAGGAGATCCTGGCACGCGACCCGCTGAACGGCGTGCGCCCGCCGAAGCGTGAACGGCGCCTGCCGCGCGTGCTCGACGAAGCCGAGACCGCCGTACTCATGACGGCGCCGGCAGCCGACGATGCCTTCGGACTGCGCGACCGCGCCATCCTCGAGCTGTTGTACGCCTCCGGCATCCGCGTCGCCGAGCTCATTTCACTGGATCTCGAAGCCGTGGACTTCGCGCAGGCGCAGATGACCGTGCGCGGCAAGGGCAGCAAGGAACGGGTTGTCCTCATCGGCCAGCCCGCGGTCGAGGCATTGCAAGGCTATCTGCGCGAGGCGCGGCCTGAGCTAGCAAAGTCAGCGGAGAAGCCGTCCAGACAACGTGCTCTGTTCCTGAATCGCGACGGCGGCCGCCTTTCGGCCCGTGGGGTGCAGATCATGGTGCGGCAGGCGGGCGTGCAGGCGGGCGTCTCGTTGCCGGCGCATCCGCACCTGCTGCGTCACTCGTTCGCGACGCACCTGCTCGACGGCGGCGCCGACCTGCGCGTGGTGCAGGAGTTGCTGGGCCACGCCAGCGCCGGCACCACGCAGATCTACACACACGTCACCGAAGCCCGTCAGCGCCAGGTCTACACCGACGCCTTCTACAATGTCTGGCGTCCGAAACGAGGGGACAGGGAACAGGGAACAGGGAATAGGCGGGAAAAGCCCGCGCAACCCGATGCAAGCAAACCAACCGCAGCCTCCCCCTCTCCATCACAGATGGAGAGGGGGCCGGGGGGTGAGGCCACGTGCGCATCCTCCTGATCAATGGCCCCAACCTCAACGCGCTGGGCACGCGCCGGCCCGAAGTCTACGGCACGACGACGCTGGCGCAGATCGAGGCGCGCCTGCGCGAGCGGGCGGCCGAGCACGGCGCCGAGATCGTCGCCTTTCAGTCCAACCACGAGGGCGCTCTGCTAGACTTCATCCAGCGTGAGGCGCCGGCGGCAGACGGGATCCTGATCAACCCGGGCGCGTTCACGCATTACAGCTACGCACTGCGCGACGCGCTTGAGGCCTGCGAGCGGCCGCTGATCGAGGTGCATCTGTCGAACATCCACGCGCGGGAGAGCTTTCGCCATACCTCGGTGATCGCGCCCGTGGCGTTGGGGCAGGTGGCAGGGCTCGGCTGGCGCGGCTATCTGGCGGCGCTGGAGGCGCTGGTCGGGATCATCGAAGAGCGCCGGAAAGGGGAGGCGAAGTGACCGAGGCACGGCTCACGCGGCTGCGGGAGACGTTCGCCGAGCAGCAGCTCGACGCGCTGTTTGTCTCCGACCCTTTCAACCGCCGCTATCTCTCCGGCTTCACCGGCACGGCCGGGCAACTGCTGATCACGCCCGGTGAAGCGGTGATTGCGACCGACTTTCGCTACTGGGAGCAGGCCGGCCGGCAGTGCCCCCGGTTTCGGCTCTATCAGACGGCCGGTGCGATGGCCGACTGGCTTAGCGGCCTCTTCGCCGGTCTCGGCGGCAAGCGGCTCGGCTTCGAGGCAGCAAGCCTCAGCTTTGCCGACTACCAGCAGATCGTGAAGCTCATCGAAGGGCTGCCGCCGCGCGAGCGGCCGCAGTTCGTGTCCACCGAGAACCTCGTCGAGCAACTTCGCGCGGTGAAGGATGCAGACGAGATCGCGGCCATGGAGCGCGTGGTGGCGCTGGGCGACGCGGCCTTCAACCACGCGGCCGCGCTCATCCGGCCGGGCTGGACCGAACTGCAAGCAGTGCGCGCGATCGAGAACTACATCAAGGACCACGGCGGCGAGGGCACCAGCTTTACCACGATCGTCGCGGGTGGCGCACGCGGCGCAATGCCGCATGCCCGCGCCGGCCACGATCTGCTGCGCGAGGGCGAGGGCGTGGTGATCGACATGGGCGCGCTGCTCGACGGTTACTGCTCGGACATGACGCGCACGATCTTTCTGGGCACGCCCGACGCCCGCTTCAACGCGATCTACGACATCGTGCTCACCGCGCAGCAGACGGCCGAAGTGCTGATCGAGCCGGGCATGACCGGCGAGATGGCGCACCGTATCGCCCACAAAGTGATCGAAGAGGCCGGCTACGGCGAGCACTTCGGCCACGGCCTCGGCCACGGTATCGGCCTGCAGATCCACGAGGCGCCCTGGCTGAAGGCCACGTCCGACTCGGTGCTGCAAGAGGGCATGGTCTTCTCCGTCGAGCCGGGCATCTACATCAGCGGCTGGGGCGGCGTGCGCATCGAAGACCTCGTGGTGCTCGAAAATGGCCGCTGCCGCGTGCTCAGCAAAGCCCCGAAGCTGCACGTTTCACATCTAACAAGAGTAACAAGAGTGACAGGAGTGCCCGGATGATTACCCCCGGCGAGTTCAAGCGCGGCATCGCGATCGAGCTGGACGGCAAGCTCTACACCGTGCTCAGCTACGAGCACAACAAGGTGGGGCGCGGCAGCGCCCAGGTGCGGCTCAAGCTGCGCGATGTGCGCGCCGGCCATACGATCGATCGCACCTTTCAAGCCTCGGAAAAGTTCGTGCGGGCGCACATCGACCGTTCGCCGATGCAGTTCCTCTATGAAGATAACGGCCTCTACTACTTCATGAACGCCGAGACCTACGACCAGATCGCGCTGACCAAAGACCAGGTCGGCGACGCGCTCTACTACCTGAAGGAGAACGAGCTGGTCGACGTGCTCACGCACGGTGACAGCGCGATCGGCGTCGAGCTGCCCACAAGCGTCAGTCTCAAGGTCGTGGACACGGAGCCCGGCTTCAAGGGCGACACGGCCACCGGCGGCAACAAGCCGGCCAAGTTGGAAACCGGCCTCACCGTGCAGGTGCCGCTGTTCATCAAAGAGGGCGACCTGCTCAAAGTCGATACGCGCACCGGCGAGTATTTGGAGCGGACTTCGTCTTGATGGGGCAATGGGCAGTGGCCAGGCGGGGATCGGGGTCTGAGGTTCAGCGGCCGCCGCGCTGCGGTCGTGGCCATGCTGCCCCACGCGCGCTGCTGGTCGCGGCGTTGCCGCGAAGGGCGCACGCCATGCGCCCCTGCAGGTCTACGCCCTACGCCCTGCGCCCTTCCCCCTTGCCCCAGCGACCGCAGGGAGCGCCGCCATGCTCGCCCTGACGGTGCAGCAGGTCGTCGGCTATCTCAAAGAGCTGATCGAGTCGAACGCCACGCTCGGCGACCTCTGGATCAGCGGCGAGATTTCGAACCTCTCGCGTTCGTCGGCCGGGCATGTGTATTTCACGCTGAAGGACGAGGCCGCGCAGTTGCGCTGCGCCTTCTTCCGTCGTGCCAACGCCGGCATGCAGATCGCGCATGGCGACGCGGTGATCGCGCATGGCCGCGTCTCGATCTACGAGCAACGCGGCGAGTTGAACTTCATCGTCGATTTCGTCAACCCGCAGGGCGCGGGCATCTTGAACGCGCAGTTCGAGCGGCTGAAGCAGTTGCTGGAGGCCGAAGGGCTGTTCGACGAGGCCCGCAAACGGCCGCTGCCGCCCTTCCCGCGGCGCATCGGCATCGTCACCTCGCCCACCGGCGCGGTATTGCACGACATCATCACCGTCGTCGGGCGGCGCTGGCCGCTGGCCGAGATCGTGCTGGCGCCCAGCGCTGTGCAGGGCGAGGCCGCGGCGCCGGGCATCGTCGCCGCGCTGGCCGATCTGAACGAACACGGCAACGTGGACGTGATCATCGTGGCGCGCGGCGGCGGCTCGCAGGAAGACCTCTGGCCCTTCAACGACGAGCGCGTGCCGCGGGCGATCTACGCCAGCCGCGTGCCGGTCGTTTCGGCGGTGGGCCACGAGACGGACTTCACGCTGGCCGATTTCGCCGCCGACCTGCGCGCGCCCACGCCATCCGTCGCCGGCGAACTGGTTGTGCCGGATCAGATCGAGCTGGCGATGCGTGTCGGCGGCGACGTTGGCGCGCTCGTTTCGTGTATGCGGCAGGCGCTGGACGACCGGCGCGACGCGCTCGAACGGCTCGTGGAGGCGCTCGACGACGCTCAGCCCGACGTTGCCGCCGCGCGCGAGCGGACCGAGCGCATCCTCGCCGCCGCCGAAGAGCGGCTGCGCCGAGCGATCGAGCGCTCGCGGGCGCTGGTCGAGGCGCGGGCGCTGCAACTCGGCTCGTTGAGCCCGCAGGCGGTACTGGGGCGCGGCTACGCCGTGGTGCAGCGCCTCGACGGTGGGATCGTTGCGCGGGTGCGCGACGCCGGGGCGGGCGATCTGGTCAGCATCCGCGTGCAAGACGGGGCGCTTGCCGCCGAGGTCAAATAGGTCACAAGTAGGTCAAATGAAGAACGTGACAGAGGTCGAGCAGGAAACGTTCGAGGCGGTTTACACGCAGCTCGAAGGGACAGTGCGCCAACTTGAAGACGGCGGTCTGCCGCTGGACGAGTCGATCGGGTTGTTCGAGGAGGGCATGCGCCTGGCGCAGCGCTGCCGCGAGCTGCTCGACGGCGCCGAGCTGCGCGTTACCACGCTAACCGAGGAGTTCCGTGCCGCCGCCGGCGCCCAGCCGCAGGGTGCAGAGCCGTGCTGAGGCCGGGCGCATGGCGCTGATCCGCATGGACCTGCACAGCCACACGCATTTCTCGCGCGACGGCTGGACCACGCCCGAACGCTACGTCGCGCGCGCGGCCGCGCGCGGCATCACCTGCGCTGCGGTCAGCGACCACAACAATATCGACGGCGCACTCGCGGTGCGCCGGCTGGCAGCCTACAAGGGCGCGCTCAAGGTCATCATCGCCGAGGAGATCCGCTCCACCGAGGGCGAGATCATCGGCTACTTCCTCAAGGAGGCGGTGGCGAAGGGGCTGACGCCTGAAGAGACGGTGCGGGCAATTCGCGAGCAGGGCGGCATCGTTGGCGTGCCGCACCCCTTCGACCGCTACCGTGGCTCGGCCATCCGCGTGGCGGCGCTGAGCCGCATCGTGGACGACGTGGACGTGATCGAGGTGTTCAACGCCCGCAACATAAAGCAGGAGGACAACCTGCGCGCCCTGCGCTACGCGCGCGAGCACGGCTTGCTCGAATCGGCCGGCTCCGACGCGCACGTGCACACGGAGATCGGCTCGGCCTGGGTGGAGATGCCCGACTTCGATACGCCGGAAGAGTTTCTGGAGTCGCTGCGTCAGGGCCGCGTTCACGGCCGGCTCACGAGTCCGTTCGTGCACCTGCTCAGCACGGCGGCGAAGCTGCGCTTCAAACTGGGCATGGGGCCGGCGCGATGACCTCACCCCCCCGCCCCTCTCCAGCCACGCTGGAGAGGGGGAGATTGTGGAATTGGTTTGAATGAGTCAGAAGCTGCGGATCGGCTGGTTCTCGACTGGGCGCGGGCCGGGCTCGCGGGCGCTGTTTCGCGCGGTTTGCGCGGCGATCGACGGCGGGCTGCCGGTGGAGCTGGCGTACGTCTTCTGCAACCGCGATCCGGGCGAGGACGAGCAGACCGATCAGTTCTTCGCCCTGGTGCGCGAGCGCGGCGTGCCGCTGCTCGCGCTTTCCTCGGCGGCGTTTCGCAAGCGGGCCGGAGGCCGGATCGTGCGCAAGGGCGAGCCGCTGCCGCGGTGGCGGCTCGACTACGATGACGCCGTGCTCACGCTGGTTGAGCCGTACGGCGCCGCGCTGGGCATGCTGGCCGGCTATATGCTCATCTTCGGCGCCGGCGCCTGCGCGCGGCTGCCGCTGCTGAATCTCCATCCCGCGGCGCCGGGCGGCCCGATCGGCATCTGGCAGGACGTGATCTGGCAGCTAATCGCCGAGGGAGCTTCGCGAAGCGGCATCACGATCTTCCGCGCGATCCCGGAGGTCGATGCTGGTCCGGCGCTTTCCTACTGCACGTATACCTTGCACGGGCCGGGCATCGATGAGCTGTGGGCCGGATCGGCAGGAAAGACCGTCCCGCAACTGAAAGCGGACGCCGGCGAAGATCTGCCGCTCTTCGTGGAGATTCGCCGCCGCGGCGCCGTCCGCGAGCCCGTCCTGATCGTTGAGACGCTGCGCGCCGCGGCGGAGCATGGCCTGCCGCCGCCGGGTGAAGCGCTGGACCTTTCGGCGCTGGTGGATACGCGCGTCGCGTCATGAGCGCCGCGATCGGCCCGCAATCCGCGGTTTCCGTTCTCCCAATCGCGCAGAAAGATGCCACAGCCCCGCCGCCGGCTGCCCCGCTCAATCGCGTTCGCGCAGACATACCGGCGCCGGCCGCAAGAACGGGGGGGCCATCCGCAGCCAGAAGCGGGGCGACAGGCGCTCGATGCCCAGCGCGGCGAACACGCCGGCCAGCGCCACAATCAGGCCGGCGAAGGCGTCGAAGATGAAGTGATTCGCCGTCAGCGTGATGCCGAAAAACATCAGCACCGGCCAGACAACGGCGACCACCAGACCGAAGGGATTGCGCAGCGCCAGGGCCACGCCGAGGCTGATCAAGAAGACCCAGCCGATGTGCAGGCTGGGGACGGCGGCGAAGGGATTAACGAACGGCTTGAGCGATTCGGCCTGATAGCTGACCGCGCTGTACTGCCGCATCGTATCGTCGAAGCCGACGTGGGGCGCCGGCCCCGAGATGCCGTACTCGTGAAAGCCGGCGGGCGTCATCAGCCGCGGCGGCGCCACCGGATAGACCGCGTAGACGAAGAGGCCGATCAGCGCCGAAACGAGGAAGGCGTTGCGAATGAAGCCGTAGACGCGCCGGTGGCGAAAATACAGCCAGAAGGCGAGCACGACGATGGCCGGCCCGTGCAGCCAGAAGTAGACGAAGTTCCAGAGATCGATCTGGAGGCGAACGCCGCTCACCGCCCGCTGCCAGGCCGGCTCCCAGAAGAAGCCCAGCTGCTTCTCCAGGTCGATGATGCCTTCGGCGTGGTCGAACGCCACGGATGGCCGGTCGACGACGTTGCCGCGGATCAGAAAGTAGATCAACAGGCAGGCGCCGACGATGCCGAACTCGGCCAGTCCGCGGTGCCGTGCGAGCCAGGTGGGGTGCGTGGGGCGCTCGGTTTCTGTGGCGGTCGGCATGGATCCAGTATACAGGCGGCCGCGGGGCGGTGCTTTGCTGCTGCACAAGCTTCTGCGCCCCGGGTGCGCCGAGAACTCACGCGGCTTGACCCGGCCGCGGCGCATGCCTACGATCGCGGCGCGCCGGCCGGCGTGGGAGAAGACCGATGACTGCAGGCGAACGCTCAGCCGTTGCCGCGCCCAGCACCCGCGCCGGAAGCTGGCAACAGTTCGATGCGCTGGTCGACCGCGACATGATGGTCACGCTGCGCGACGGCGTGCGCCTCGCGACCGATGTGTACTACCCGGCGCTGAACGGCGAGCGGGTCGCCGGCTCATGGCCGGTCATCCTCGAACGCACGCCCTACAACAAGCTGCGTAACGATCTCGTCGGCGCCGGCCGTTTCTTCGCCCGCCACGGCTATGTCACGGTGATACAGGACGTGCGCGGCCGCTTCGGCTCTGAGGGCGAATGGTACGCCTTCGCCAACGAGGGCGAGGACGGCTGCGACACGGTGGACTGGATCGCGGCGCAGCCCTGGTGCTCGGGCAAGGTCGGCACGATCGGCCTCTCCTACAGCGGCAGCGACCAGACCGCGATCGCCACGCTCGCGCCGGATGCACTGGCGGCGCAGTTCGTCAGTGAAGGCATGTCCAACTATCACACCAGCGCCATGCGCCAGGGCGGCGCCATGGAGCTGCGTTTTCTGATCTACGCCTTCCAGATGGCGACCTCGTCGCCTGAAGCGCTGCGCGATCCGCACCTGCGCGCGGCGCTCGAACGTGCTCGCTCCGAGGTACGCACTTGGCTGACGAAGCTGCCGCTGCGCGAAGGCGCGTCGCCACTGCGGCTGCTGCCGGCGTACGAGCGCTGGGTGCTCGATGTGCTGCAACACGGCGACTACGACGACTACTGGCGCGGCCATCGCGGCTACGTGGCCGACGAGTATTACGATCAGCATAAGGACGTGCCGCTCTACCTGCTCAGCGGCTGGTATGACTCCTACGCGCGGGCCGTCACGGATAATTACGTGGCGCTCAGCCGGCAGAAGCGCGGGCCGGTGCGGCTGATCATGGGTCCGTGGGTGCATGGCGTGGCCACGATGGCGCAGTCGTTCAGCGGCGACGTTGACTTCGGTCCGGAGGCGCCGCTCGACGATTACAACGGCTTCCGCCTGCGCTGGTTCGACCGCTGGCTGAAAGGTCTTGAGACGGGCCTGGAGCAGGAAGCGCCCGTGCGCATCTTCGTGATGGGCGGCGGCACGGGCCGGCGCAACGCGGAGGGCCGGCTCGATCACGGCGGCCACTGGCGCGACGAGCAGGGATGGCCCCTTGACCGCGCCGTGAGCACGCCGTACTACCTGCACGGCGGTGGCTCGCTTTCCGCGCGGCGGCCGGCTGAGGCGGACGCGGCGACCACCTACCGCTTCAATCCGCTGGATCCCGTGCCCACGATCGGCGGCAACATCTCCGTCGGCTACGATGTGATGCCCAACGGCGCCTTCGACCAGCGCGGCGCGCCGTGGGTGCTGGGCGCCAAGGACACGTTGCCGCTCAGCGCCCGCGGCGACGTGCTCGTGTTTCAGACGGCGCCGCTCACGATGGCCGTGGAAGTGACCGGCCCGCTTGAGGTGAAGCTCTGGGTATCGTCCAGCGCGGCCGACACCGACTTCACCGCCAAGTTACTGGATGTCTACCCGCCGAGCGCCGACTATCCCGACGGCTACGCGATGAACATCGGCGACAGCATACAGCGCCTGCGCTACCGCAACGGCCGCGAGCGCGGCGAGCCGGCGATGCCGGGCGCGGTCTACGAAGTCAGCATCGTGCCCTATCCGACCAGCAACGTCTTTGCCGCCGGGCACCGCATTCGGCTGGATATCTCCAGCAGCAATTTTCCGCGTTTTGACGTGAACCCCAACACGGGCGAGCTGTTGGGACGCAACCGGCGCGTCGTGATCGCGGACAACACGGTCTACCACGACATGGCGCGGCCGTCGCACCTCCTGCTGCCGATCGTGCCGCCGGAGCAGGACTCGTGAGCGACGAGCGGCTGAGCATCGCCGCGGGCGAGTTGCGGCTCGAAGCTGTGCTGCAACTGCCCGCCGATGCGGCCTCAGCGGTTGCGGGCGTTGTGGTCTGCCATCCGCATCCGCTGTACGGCGGCGATATGTGGAACGACGTGGTGGAGCAGGTCTGCCGCGAGTTGCTGGCCCGCGGCATCGCGGCGCTGCGCTTCAACTTCCGCGGCGTGGGCGGCTCGGAGGGCGAGCACGCGGGCGGCGTGGGCGAGCGCGAAGACGTATGGGCGGCGCTCGACGAGTTGCGCGCCCGAGCCGAGATCGACCGCAGCCGGCTCGGGCTGGCCGGCTACTCGTTCGGCGGCGGCGTGGCGCTGAACGCCGGGTCGGCGGCCGGCGTGCGGGCGCTGGCAGCGATCTCGGCGCCGCCGCGCATGATCGATTTCACGGCGATGCAGGGCTTCGAGATTTCCGTGCTGCTGATCGCCGGCGACCGCGACGAGTTCGCGCCTGCGGACGCCGTGCGCCAGCTTGCTGTCGCGCTCGGCCCGAAGACCGAACTGACGATCGTGCCCGGCGCGGACCACTTCTGGCGGGGCCACTCGGGTGAATTGCGTGAAGTCATCGGCGCCTTCTTCGCCCGCGAGTTGGCCGGCCTGTGACACCGCCGGCTCAGTCCGGCAGCCGCTTCACCATGAACACGCGGCGGTAGCCTTCGTCGAGGCGGCGCTCGACCTCGACATAACCCAGGTGGGCGTAGAGGCCGAGGTTTTCCGTCATCAACTCGTTCGTGTACAGCCGCAGCTCCCGGAGTTCGCGCCGCCGCGCCTCGGACTCGGCAAAATCCAGCAGGCGGCGGCCGAAGCCGCGGCCCTGCGCATCGGGCGAGACGGCGACGTTTTCGATGAACAGATGGTCCGGTTCGGCGATCAGCACGATCACGCCGCGGAGCGCCGCGCCTTCGATGAGCACGGAGACGTGGCCGGCCGCGATCAGCGCGGCGTAGTCCGCCAGCATCGGCGCCGGCTGCATGCCCATGCGCGGCACGTAGATCGCGTAGGCCGCGTTCACGCACGCGGCAACCGCGGCCGCGTCTTCCGGCCGCGCGGGCCGGATCGTGACTTCGTGCTCGAGCATCACCTTGCGTCCGTTCGCTTTGGCTCAGATATTCGACTTCGACTGCCCGCCGTCCACCACGATCGAGGCGCCCGTCACCCATTCGCCGCGAGGCGAGACGAGGAAGGCGACCACGTCCGCCACGGCCTCCGGGCGGCCGAAGCGCCCCATGGGCAGGTTTTGTGCGACGAATTGTTTCATGCCCTCCGGGTTGGCCTGCGTGGCGCGCTCCCAACCGCCGCCGGGGAAGATGATCGATCCGGGCGCCAGCGAGAAGACGCGGATGTTGTCCTTCGCCACCTGGTTGGAGAGCGCTTTGGCGTGGCTGGTCATCGCCGCCTTGACCGCGTTGTAGGGCATGCCGCCGCCCGACTCGCGTCCCCAGATCGAGGTGATATGGCAGATCACGCCGCCGCCGCGCTCGCGCATGATCGGCACGACCAGGCGCGAGGCGCGTACGGCGGCCATCAGGTTCACGTCGATCGCCCGCTGCCAGGCCGCATCGTCCTCGCCCGGCACCGAGCCGCCCGCGTTGTTGATCAGAATATCGACGCCGCCGAACTGGCGCGTGGCTTCGCTCACCACGCGTTCGATATCCGCCGCTTCGGTCACATCGGCGGCCACGGCGTGCGCGGTCACGCCGGCATCACGCGCCTCCGCCGTCGCGGCCTGCAACGCTTCGGCGCCGCGGGCGCAGAGTGTGATCGCGCAGCCCTCGCGGCCCAGCGCCAGAGCTATCGCCCTGCCAATGCCGCGGCTCGATCCCGTCACGATCGCCGACTTGCCTGCCAGCCCCAGGTCCATCGTGCGCTCCACTGCCGGCCGTTGTCGTCGCGCCGCACCGGCCCGAAGCGGAGCTTACCACGCGCCTCGCCGGACGGTGGGCGATTTGGCGGGCCGATGTCGCGTGATAGCATGGCAGCCAGCCGGCGGTGCCTGCCGCTGGCGACCCCATTCGAGCGAGGGCAGAGCGATGAGCGACACGCTGGCGGATCTGAAGCAACAACTCATCGAAACGTGCGAGGCGGTGGTCCGTTCCGGCGCCCTCTCGATCTCGGGGCACGGGAATATCAGCCTGCGGGTACCGGGAAAAGACCAGATCCTCTTCACGGCCGGCGGCACGCTGCACGGGCTCACGCCGGCCGGCATCGCCCGGCTGAGCCTTGACGGCGAGCTGCTGGAGGGCGAGCTGCCGCCCGTCGCGCACGAGGTCGTGCATATGCATACGGCCGTATACGAGCGCCGGCTCGAAACGGGCTGCGTCATCCACACGCATTCGCCCTTCGCGACCGCCTTTGCCGTGGCCGGCCGGCCGATCCTCTGCTGGAGCGAGGCGGCCGCGCGCTTCGGCATGGAAGATGGCGTGCCGGTGGCCGCCTACGGTCCGCGCGGCTCGCAGGAGTCGGTGAACAACATTCGTGGCGTGATCACGCCGCGGAGCAAGGCTGTGCTGCTCGCCAATCACGGCATCCTTGCTTTCCACGAAAGCAGCGCCGACGCGGTGCGCGTGTGTACGGCACTCGAAGAGACGGCGCAGCTCGCGCTCTACGCCAGTGCGCTCGGCGGGCCGCAGCTCATTCCGCCGGAGATGCTGGCATACACGCAGCAGCGCGTCGCGGAATTCGCCGCCGCGGGCGCCGTGCGCGGCGGCGCAGCCCGGCCGTAGCGCCGCGGCGCGCCCCATCACCCCTGCCGGAACGCTCGCGCCAGGACTGCGGCGATGGCCGATCAACGATCCCTGATCAGCGACGACGTGCGCGCCATGATCGGCAGCGAGGCCGCGCCGCGCGTGTTCGTGGTCGATCCGGTCGTCGGCCGCCGGCTGGCGGAGGCGCTGGGCGAGGATCCCGACGCGTTCAACGCCTCCGAGTTCGCGCCGTCGTTTTACTTCTCCGCCTACGAGTCGTTCATCCCGCCGACGGGCATCGCCGGGGAGCTGGCCAGCGGCGTCCTCGCCGGCGACGAGTGGGAACAGTACCGGCCGCTGCGCTGGGGCGAGCGCATCGTCAGCACCGGGCGCATCGCCGACATCTACGAGCGCTTCGGCGGACGCCACGGCCAGACGCTGTATTTGCGCTACGAGTGGCGCTTCACCGACGAGCAGGGCATGCTTGTCGCGGTGTCACGCCGAATCTTCGCGCGCTACGCCACGGCCGATGCCGCCGGAGACGACGAGGAGGCGCCGTGAGCGACGGCCCGCTCCGCCTGGGCGACGTACACGAAGGCGACCGGCTGCCGCCTTTGGCGAAGCGCTTCGCGTTGATCAACGTGGTCAAGTGGTCGGGTGCGACCTGGACCTTCGTGCCCATCTTCTACGACCGCGATCTGGCGCGGGCGCAGGGACTGCCGGACACACTGATTCCCGGCCCGATGAAGCTGGCGCTGTTTAACTTGCTGCTGCGCCAGTGGGCCGGGCCGGAGGTGCGTCTGCGCAGCGTGCGCGCCGCCTACCGCCGTCCGGACACGCCCAATCTGCCGCTCGCCTGTCACGGCATGGTGACGGCGGTCCGGCCAGGTGAAGCCAGCGGCGAAGTCGATCTGGAGCTCTGGATCGAGAATGTCCAGGGCGAGCGCACGGTCTCCGGCGCGGCGACGATCGAGCTGCCGCGGCGCTGACGCGCCATCGCTGCGGCAGCGCCCAAATGTGCCAGATACTTCAGGCGGCCGGCTACTGCACGACGATCGTGCCCTGCATGTTGGTGTGCAGGTCGCAGAGATAGGTGTAGGTGCCGGGCGTGTCGAACTCGCGCGAGTAGGTTTCACCCGGATTGATGTAGTCGGAACTCCACGACGTGTAATCGTCGGCGATCACATCATGAACGTTATCGCTTGCGTTCGGATCTTCGTTGTTCACCCAGGTCACGGTGCTGCCGGCCGCAATGGTGATCGTGCCCGGCGCATACTGGTTGTTGATCATTGCGACGACGATGGCGTCTTGAGCTCGGACCGTTCGTGGCGGCCCCGCGGCGCTTGAGACCAGCAAAGCAAGGACGGCGGCGCCGGCGATGGCGACGATCGAATGGCTGGGGCGAAATCCCATGGCGTCCTCCTGAAGCGCGGTGACCGGCTGTTCTCAATACGGCGGCGCGCGGTGCGCGGATTCGTGATGGCAGGTGCAATCACGGCGGGCGCTCGGCACAAGGGGTCCGTGAAGCGAGATGCAGAACACCGTGGATGCCGTGATCGTCGGAGGCAGTGTCGCCGGGGCGGCGACCGCTGCCTTTCTCGCGCGCCGTGGTCGGCGCGTGATCGTGCTGGACCGCGCCCGTTTTCCGCGCGACAAGCTCTGCGGCGAAGGACTGATGCCGCACGGCGTCGAAGTGCTGGCCGAGCTTGGCCTGGCGGCTGAGCTGCGTGCGGCCGGCGCGCGCGAACTGGCGGGCGTGCGCTACACCCTGCCGGATGGGCGGACGGTCTCGGCCTGCTTCCCGCGAAGCGCCGGGCGCCCGAGCGTCGCGCTCGGCGTGCGGCGCCTTGCGCTCGACGATCTGCTGGCGCGCCACCTGGCGATGTTCCCGGGCGTCGATCTGGTGCAGGGCGTGCGCGTGACCGGCCTGCGGCGGACGCGCGACGGACTCGTCGCGGCCACGGACGGCCGGCAGACGTGGCGCGGCCGTGTTTTGGTCGGAGCGGACGGCATGCATTCGCGCGTGCGCTCCTGGCTCGGCTGGGACGCCTCGCGCCGCTGGCCGCGGCGCTACGGCGTGGTCGGCCACTTCTGCCTGCGCGGTGTCGAACTGCCGCCCATGATCGAGGTGCTGCTGGCGCCGGGCATGGAAGCCTATCTCACCCCGCTCGGCAAGGGCGAGGCCCTGGTTGCACTGCTCGGGGGACGGCAATTCATGGCCCGCTTCGCCGGACGGCTGCAGGCCGCCTTCGCGGAGTCTGTGGCCGGCCAGCCGGTGTTGGCGGCCAGGTTATGCGGCGCGGAGTTGCTGCCGGGAGTGCGGGCGACCGGGCCGTTCGCCGCGCATGCCCGGCGCGTTGCGGGCGGCCGCGCCCTGCTGGTCGGCGACGCCGCTGGCTTTCTCGACCCGATCACCGGCGAAGGCATGGCCTCCGCCCTGCTTCAGGCTCGCGCTGCGGCCCAAGTGATCGATCGTGCGCTCGATCGCGATGGTCTGCCGAATCTGCATGAGTACGCCGCGCTGCACTGCTCAATCACGCGCCAGGGAACGCTATTGACATGGCTGGCGCTGGCGCTCTGTGCCTCGCCGGCGCTCACCGGCCGGGCGATGAGCGGCCTGCAACGGCGGCCCGGCCTGTTCGGCAAGCTGCTGGCCATCAACTGCGCCCGCGCCGATTTAAGCAGCCTGACGCCGCGCGATTGGCTGGCGTTGGGCGGCGGGATCTGAGCCGAGGGGTGGGGCGCGCTGGCCGCGGCTGTCGGCCCTCACTCTCCCTTCCCCTCTCTCCCAATCCTGGGAGAAAGGGGCGATCCGGCGTGATGCGATCCGGGAGGACGTCGGGTTAACCGTTTGGTGCTCGGAACGCTCCAGACTGGATCGTCTCCTTCTCCCAGGATTGGGAGAAGGAGACAGAAGAGGATGAGGGCCGAACGCCGCGAACGGCCCCTACCGAACGGTGCTGCAGGTGCACAGATCGAAGGCTCGGTCAGTCGGCGCTCTCCAACTCGAAGGCGCGGTGCAGGGCACGCACGGCGGTTGTCACGTCGCGCTCGCCGATGATGCAGGTGATGCGGATCTCGCTGGTGGTGATGAGCTGGATGTTGATGCCGGCTTCGAACAGCGTGCGGAACATCAGCGCCGCGTAGCCCGGCGTGTTCTGCATGCCCGTGCCCACGATGCTGATCTTGCCGAGCTGGGCGTCGGAGGCGAGGCCAGCGGCGCCGATCTCTGACGCCAGCGGCTCCGTGAGCTGCAGGGCGCGATGCAGATCGCCCTTACCCAGCGTAAACGTCAGGTCCGTCAGGTTCTCCAGGCTGGCGTTCTGCACGATCGTATCGACGGAGATGTGCGCGTCGGCGAGCGGGCCGAAGATGGCGGCGGCGATGCCCGGCCGGTCGGGCACGCCGCGCACCGTGATCTTGGCGACATCGAGGTCGTGCGCGATACCGCGGACTTTGTTCGTCGGTTCCATCGAGGCTGCTCCGTGGATGAGCGTGCCCGGCTCGTCGCTGAAGCTGGAGGCGACGAGGATCGGCAGATCGTAGAGCTGCCCCAGCTCCACGGCGCGTGGATGCATGATCTGCGCGCCCTGGCTCGCCAGCTCCAGCATCTCTTCGTAGCCGATATCGCGCAGCTTGCGGGCGCGCGGCTCGACGCGCGGATCGGTTGTATACACGCCATCGACATCGGTGAAGCGCTCGCAGCGCTCGGCCTTGAGCGCCACCGCCAGGGCCACGGCCGTCGTATCCGAGCCGCCGCGGCCGAGCGTGGTCACATCCAGCTCGGCAGTGACGCCCTGGAAACCGGCGATGATCACGACGCGGCCGCGGTCCAACTCCTCGACAACGCGCCGCGGGTCAACGTTCAGAATTCGCGCTTTGCTGTGCACCGCATCGGTCTGGATGCCCGTCTGCAGGCCGGTGAGCGAGACCGCGTCCTGGCCGAGCTCGTGCAGAGCCATCGCCAGCAAGGCGCTGCTGGCGATCTCCCCGGTCGAGAGCAGCATATCCAGCTCGCGGGCGCGGGGATGCGGAGTAATCTCTCTCGCCAGAGCGATCAGCTCGTCCGTCGTGTCGCCCATCGCCGAAACCACGACGACCAGCGCGTTGCCCTCACGCTCGCGTCGCGTCACTCGCGCGGCGACGTGGCGGATGCGCCCGGCATCGGCAACGGAGCTGCCGCCGTATTTCTGCACGATGATCGGGCGTGCTGCGCTCATGCGATCGCCCCGGCGCGGACGATCTCGGCGCCGCAGACGCGCGGCCGCGTACACAAATAGCGGCCCGCGGCGCCGTGTTGCGCGGCCGCAGCGACCATCGCCGCGCCGACCGCATCGGCAGCGCCGGTGGTGAAGGCCAGCACCGCGGAGCCGCCGCCGGAGAGATAGGCTCCCCAGGCGCCGGCCTCGAGCGCCGCATCGATCACGTCGTACAGCGCGGGAAAGAGGCGCGAGCGGGCCGGCTGATGCAGGACGTCCTGCGTGGCAACGCGCAATCCGTCCAGGCGGCCCGTCGCCATGCAGGCGACGAGCAAGGTCGCGCGGCCGATGTTGTGCACGGCTTCTTGACGCGAGACCTCGAGCGGCAAATGCTTGCGCGTCTCTGTCGTCGGCATCTCCAGCTCCGGGATCAGCAGCACGGCCTCAAGCCCGGCAGGGAGCGGCACCTGCACGCGCGTCAGCGCGCCCTCGTCCCAGACGACGACCTGAAAGCCGCCGAACAGCGCCGGCACGACGTTGTCGGCGTGGCCCTCAAGCTCGGCGGCCAGCACGGCGAGCTGATCCGGCGTGAACGGCTCGCCCAGCAAGGCGTTTGCCGCGACCACGGCGCCGACACGCAGCACCGCACTGGCGCCAAGTCCGCGGCCGACAGGGATGGCGCCCTCGTAGGTCGCTTGCAGCGTGACGGTCGGAGGCGTGCCCGCATGCTGGAAGACCGCGCGGGCGGCGGCGAGGGCGATCTGTTCGGCCTTGTCGCGCGGAAAGGGAGCGGGGCGATCGTGGTGGGAGATCGTGACGTCGCCGGTCAGCTCGAGCGCAATGCCCATGGCATCGAAGCCGGGTCCCAGGTTCGCACTGGTGGCGGGCACCCGCACCGTGACCGATCTGCCCGTCCCGCCGCCAACTTCAGCCATGAACTCCGCTTCCTCCGCGCCTCGCACCGCACGACGAGGATCGTAGCATCGGCCATCGTGACGCTCAAGGCGATCGTGCACTGATAGCGGATTGTCGCACGCGTTGACGCCGCGGGTGGTTGATCGCGAGCCTTCGGGGCGTTATGACTAGCGACAGCGCGACAGGCACAAAGAACATACAGTTTCTTGACGCCGTGCAAGCAGTCTGATATACGGACTGCAGTGCCCTGGGGTTTTCGGGTGCGCCAACCAACAGAGAGTTGCAGGAGGAATCGAGTGATCGAATCACGGATCCGCCGCGTCCGGCCGGGACGGCGGGCGCTGGCGCTGTTCGCCAGTGCCGCGCTCGTGGCCGGCCTCGCCGGTGGCGTCGCGTCGCATACGGGAACGGCGCACGCACAAGGCACGCCGACCCCCGCCGCCGGTGGCCCGCCGCCGCCGCCCGCGCCGCCGCGCCCCTGTCTCTTAT
>CALFMN010000088.1 GCA_937879875.1 uncultured Chloroflexota bacterium
TCCGCGGCGCCGCGGATGGCGTGACCGCCGGGCCGGTTTGCCCTCGCGTATCGCCGGGAGCGAGCAACGCGGCAGCCAGGACGCCGAGGCCACCACAAACTGCCAGCAGAAGTGACCAGCGCTTGCCCGGCGACCTCGCGGCCATCTCGACCCTCCGCGATACGGCATCACGTCCCGCGCGACGCCGATCTCGTGGCAGTGTAGTCAGAGACCGTCACGCCGCGCCAGCAGGGACGCGTGAAACCTGCCGCCCGCGTCGCCGGTCGCGGGTTTGGCGCCGCACGGAGCCATTGCCGCGCACGTTCCATTCCACGGTCAACGCCGTACCAACCGGGAGATCCCGCCAGCGCGCCGCAGCCTCGCGCAGCGCGACGCAGACGCGCTGCAGTCCCGAAACGTCAAGCGGCACGGCGCCGATACGCACGGCGGACTGTGCCTCGCTCAGCCGCTTGAGCGCCCGCCGCGGGTCCGCGTCCGCGCCATCGAGGACGATCGCATCGAGCGCCCCGACCACGACTTCGGCTTGCAGCATCAGGTCGGTGTTAGAACGCATCAAGGCTTTTGATCGATCTGCCGCGTGCGGGCGCTGCCGCCCCGAGACGATCGTCATGCCACCGAACAGCACGCCGTCTGCGACGCTGCCCCAGAAGCCGCCGCGCAGCCCCAGCTCGCGCTCGGCCACGAAGTGCACGATGTCGTGCGGCAGCGGCAGCATGCGGCCCGCGCCCGGCACGCGCACGGTCACGCCGTCAGCGCGGCGCATAAGCGCGTGATAGGAGCGTTCGCCCGTGCGGATGAACTCGACATGCATTGGTTGGCTCGCCTTTCGGCCCTCATCCTCTCCTGTCTCCTTCTCCCAATCCTGGGAGAAGGAGACGATCCTGCCTGAAGCATTCCGCGCCTGATGCGGTTAGCCCGACGCCGTCGGAGCCGTGCTGCGCACGATCGCCCCTCTCCCAGGATTGGGAGAGGGGACGGGGGTGAGGGCCGAGCGCCCCGCTACACCCGGTACTCGGCGGGATTGGACTTCTTCGCCGCCTCGCGCTGGCGCAGCTCGATACGGCGGATCTTGCCGCTGATCGTCTTCGGCAGCTCGGTCACGAACTCGACCTCGCGCGGATACTTGTAGGGCGCCGTCACCCGCTTGACATGGTCCTGCAGCTCTTCAGCCAGCTTCTCGCCCGCCTCGAACTCCTTGCCCAACACGACGAAGGCCTTGACGATCTCGCCGCGCACCGGATCGGGCGAAGCGACGACCGCGGCCTCGACCACCGCCGCATGCTCCAGCAGTGCACTCTCGACCTCGAAGGGACCGATGCGGTAGCCGGCGCTGATGATTACGTCGTCCGCGCGGCCGACGAACCAGAAGTAGCCATCGCCATCCATATACGCCCGGTCGCCGGTGATGTACCAGTCGCCGCGGATGCAGCTCTTCGACGCCTCCGGGTCGTTCCAGTACTCGCGGAAGAGACCGACGGGCCGCCGCGGGCGGATGCGAATGGCGATGTCGCCCTCCTCGCCCGGCTCACACGGGTTGCCGCTCTCGTCGATCACGGCGATCTCGAAGCCGGGCGAGGGCTTGCCCATCGAGCCGGGGCGCACCTCGATCGGCGGGAAGTTGCCGACGATCAGCACCGTCTCCGTCTGTCCGTAGCCGTCACGAATGGTCATGCCCGTGCCGGCCTTCCACGCCTCGATCACTTCGGGGTTGAGCGGCTCACCAGCGCCGACGCAGTGGCGCAGCGCCGAGAGGTCGTACCGCGTCAGGTCTTCGAGCACGAGCAGGCGGTAGGCGGTGGGCGGGGCGCAGAAGGTCGTGACGCCGTAGTCCTGCAACGTCTTGAGTGTCAGCACCGGGTCGAAGCGGCCCGGCACGTCCTGGATGAACAACGCCGCGCCCTGGCTCCAGGGGCCGAACAGACAGCCCCAGGCCGCCTTCGCCCAACCCGTGTCGGAGAGCGTCCAGTGCAGGTCGCTCGGCTTGAGGTCCAGCCAGTACTTGCCGGTGATCTGGTGGCCAATGCCGTAGCTGGCGTGCGTGTGCAGCACCATCTTCGGATAGCCCGTGGTGCCGGAGGTGAAGTACAGCAGCAGCTCGTCGTCGGCCCGCGTGCGCTCAGCCTCGAACCGGCGCGGCTGCGCCGCCACAGCCGTTTCGTAGCGCACGCAGCCCTCGACATCGCCGCCGATCACGAAGATCGTCTCGAGCTGCGGGCATTCCGCGCGGACGGTGATCAGTTTCCGCGCGTTCTCCACGTCCACGATCGCGGCCTTCGCCTGCGACAGCTCCAGGCGATACTTCATATCGCGCGCGGTAAGCTGCGTGGTGCCCGGTGCGGCCACGGCGCCGAGCTTCATCAGCCCGAGCAGCGCCTCCCACCACTCGGGCACACGCGAGGCAACGACCAGCACGCGGTCGCCCTTGCCGATGCCGTGGGCGCGGAAGCTCCGGGCGGCGCGGTTGCTGCCCCAGGCGAACTCGCGGAAGGTGAGCGTGCGCGAGCGGTTCGCCGTGCCCACCCAGACCATGCCGACGCGGTTCGGGTCGTCGGCCCAGCGGTCGATCACGTCGGCGGCGAAGTTGAAGTACTCGGGCACGTCGAGCGCAAAGCTCTGCCGCTCGCGCGCGTAGTCGGTCATGTTTGCAGTTGCTGCCGCCATCGCTCCGCCCCCGTTCCGTGCACGTGTTTTGCCGGCCTATCTTACCGCGCCGAAGGGCGTCGGGCAGAGGGTGTAGGGCGCAGGGTGGAGATGCAGCGAGCGCACGGCCCCCGATGCGACGGCAGTGGTTCGTCCACCGCCGTGGAGACGACGAGGGGAGGCGCCAGACCGGCGCCTCCCCTCGGATCGGATCGCATTTCGCCGCGGTGCGTGGTTACCTGGTGATGCGCAGCGTCACCTTGGCCGAATGCGCGAGGCTGCCGCTTGTGCCCGCGATCGTGAGCGTGAACGTGCCGCGCGTCGTGCCCGCGTGCAGAGTCAGCGTTGACGTCGCGCTGCCGTTTGCGGCCGGAGTCACGGGAGTCGGGCTGAAGCTGGCCGTCGTTCCCGACGGCACGCCGCTTACGCTCAGCGCCACCGGCGCGTTGAAGCTGTTCGTCGAGGTCACGGTCACCGTGTAGGTGCCGTTGTGCCCCCGCGATACGCTCAGCAGGCTCGGGCTGGCCGCGATGGTGAAGTCGGGAGCGACGACCACCAGCGTCACGCCGAAGGTGTGAGTCGTGGTCGCCGCGTCGGTGCCCGTGCCGGTGATCGTCAGCGGGTAGCTGCCGGCAGGTGTGTTCGCGCCGGTCGTCACGGTCAGCGTCGAGCTGCCGCTAGGTGTGACAGCCGCCGGGCTGAAGCCGGCGCCGGCGCCCGCCGGCAGACCGCTGACGCTCAGGTTCACGGTCGAGGCGTAGCCGTTCAGGCTCGTCAGCGTCGCGGTGTAGCCGGCGCTGCCGCCGGCGTTGACGCTCTGCGAGGCCGGCGTGGCCGCCAGCGTATAGTCGGGCGTGGCGCCGCAGCTCGGGAAGCGGAAGCTGCCGACCCATGTCCCCCAGGTGACGCCCGACTGCGCGTACTCTTCCAGATGCCAGACGGTGCAGCCGTCCGGATCGATTACCTCGCCGGCGTAGTCGCCGTAGCGCGTGCCGTCCATGTTGACTTCGCCGGCTTTGAGCGTATTCTCCGGCAGATCGAGCGTGCCGGATGCGTCGCTCGGCAAGCGGCCGGCGTAGTCGATGCCGGCGAACGCGCTGGCCGAGGAGTGGGCGAAGCCCACGCTCAGATCGCCGCTGCTATCGACGCTGAGCGCCGGGAACATGCGGTCCTCGCCGTCGCTGCCGAGCACGCCTTGCTGGAGCAAGGACGGCGCGCCGTCGAGGTTGCCGAGCTGATACCACTGCACGCAGGCCACGGTCCCCGCACCGGGATTGCAGCCGACGGTATGGGCGCTGTAGACGGTGCCCTGGAAGATCTGCGCCGAGAGCGTGCGCACGTCGTTGGTTTCGATCGTAGCGGCGTTGGTGCCGGCCGGTTGCAGAGCCGCGGGCGGCTGGGCGTAGGCGTCTACGTCGACGCCGCCCTGCAGCGTGAGGGCACCGCCGCCGAACGCGTTCGTCCACTTCCAGACGCTGACTTTGGTGCATGGGCAGGCGCCGTTATCTACGCCGACGAAGTACATCACGCCCGGCGTAGAAACGTTGCGCGTGGGGAAGACCGTATCAGCCGGCATGCCGGAGGCAGTGTTGCCCACCGCCGTGACCTTGAACGTCGCGGTCTGGCCGGCGTAAAGTGCCGCCTTGCTCAGCGCGTAGATGTAGGCGCCGGTGAAGGTCTGGCTGGCGTTGAACTCGTTGCCGCTGACGTAGATCGCGTCCGAGCCGATGGCGATGTGCGGGAAGTCGAAGAGTTGGTTCGCCTCCTGCACGGGGATGGCGTAGATGCTCCAGGCGCCGGTCGGATCGCCCGTCTGCGTCACGGCGACGCAGATGCGCGAGGCGTTGGTGAAGGCGTTGAAGCTGAGGATCTCCAACACGAAGCGATTGGCTGCCGCGTCGTACTCGGCCGACGGGTCGGTATCGGCGTTGATGAAACCGTCCGACGGGCAGCCGCTGTTGCTGGCGAAGAAGGTTTGCAGGTCGGCCGGACCGAGCAGCAACGCGCCGCTCTTGTTCCAGACCTTGACGGCGGTATTCACGACACCGACGACATCGTTGGGACCGGCGGCCACGCTGCCGTCCGGCGGCTCGCAGCTGCAGGAGCTCTCGGCCTGGCTGATGCCGTTGAAGCCGAGGCCTGCCGTTTGCGGCGCCGCTGTCGTGATGCCGCTGCCCGGCTGCTGAATGTTGCGGCCCTTGCCGAGGCCGAGGGCGGCCTGCTTGCCGCGGTCGAGCTCGTCCTTGCCGCCGGGGTGCAGGAACGGTTTGGCTGGATGGCCGTGCTGGCCCTTGCCGACGGCGCTTTGCAGGCGCGCTACGGTCGGCGCGGCGATTAGCGGACCCGTGGGGCCGGGCGTCTGCGCGCTGGCACTGCCGGTGTGCGCCAGACCGAGACAGGCAAAGAGCAGCAGGGTTGCGATAGCGAGGAGACGGCGACGGTTAGGCGGGATCACGGTCACGGTCCTCCTGTACTGCCGCCGCCTGCTTGCGGGCGGCGGACAACGCGGCGCGCCCGCGGCCGGGTGCGCCAGTATCAGCAGTCGGCGCCCGCGCTGTCGCGCAACAGCGCTACGGCGCGACAGTGCTCTGCCAATCCACTCCCCTCGTATCACGGCAAACGTGCATTGTCGTCGATTGTTACAGCACCGAAACGCCAGCGATGCAGTATAGCGCCTGACCTGGCGTGGGGATGCCGTAACAAAATCTCGGCTCGTTCGTTATACGGAGCGAACGGCCTTGCCCGCCTCGGGGCCGGCCGCCGCGCCGCGAGCGCGGTGGCAATAGCGGCATACTGCAATTCATGCCGCTGGAGGTGGTGGATGTCCGGGACCAAACTCGCCGTCGCACTCGCACTCGTTGGGCTGGCGGCGCTGGCCGGCGCCAGGCTGACGCGGCTGCAATCCGCCGCTGCCGCGGTCGGCGCTGCAAGCAGCCAATGCGCGCCGCTGGACGCGAACACGGCGATGTGCTCACTTTCACTCAGCGGCTCGCTGCTCGCCGGCGAGACGGTCACGACTGCGATCTCGACGGGCGCGCTGGACACCGTAACCTACGCCAGCGGCTGCCAGCCCAGCGGCGTGTTGAATCCGCCCGCCATCGCAGGCGGCGACGCCTCCTTCAGCTTCACCGCGCCCGACGGCGGCTGCGTGGGGCCGATCGCCTTCAATGAAACCGTGGGCGGGCTGAACGCCCCGGACGTGCTGGTGCAGAGCGTGACGGACTCCGGCGCGGCGGGGAGTGTGATCAACACGGCGGTCTTCCTGGTCGGCTTCACGGGCAGCAAGACTTGCGTGGCGGGCGCCGCAACCGGCGCCTTCTCCTGTCAGCTCAGCGTGGACGCCAGCCTCAACATGGCGAACGCTACGATCGGCGTCGCGCTCTCCGACGGCTTCTTCACCACCGTGACCTATGTCAGCGGCTGTCTGACCCCCCCGGCGATCACGGTCGGCGCGACGAGTTTCAGCTTCACCACGCCCGCCGGCGGCTGCGGCGGCTTCGGCGCCCTGGTGTTCAACGAAACGGTCTCCGGCGTGAGCGGCAGCACGCTGACGCAGACGTTGAGCGCGAGCGGGCCTGATACGGGCATGGGCAGCTTCACGGCGCAGTTGCCGGCGCAGCAGGGCAGCGCGGTGACGCTCAGCGGCGCCAAGACCTGTGCCGCGGCGAACGGCTCGGGCGACGACGGTGACAACGGGGATGATCGGGCTTACGCCGACGACAGCAGCCAGGCGCCGCGGGTGAGCTGCACGCTCACGTTGCAAACTTCCGCTCCGCTGGCGGCGGGCGCGACGGTGATGGTGACGATCGCCGGCAACGCGAGCTTCGCGTCCGTCAACTACAACAGCGGTTGCGCCAGTGCGCCGACGCCCACGGTCAGCGACGGCAGCTTCAGCTTCGCCGTGCCAGCGGGCGGCTGCGCCGGGCCGCTCGTCTTCGCGGAGACCTTGAATGTGACTGGCTCGGGCGGGGGAGCGCTCGCGCAGGCGGTGAGCGTGGCCGGCGCCAGCAGCGGCTCGACCGCGATCCAGGCCACAAACGGCAACGGCGGCGCGTTCACCCTGCCGAGCGCGCAGTCTGGGAACGGCGGTGGTAATGGCAATGGCGGTGGCAACGGAAATGGGAACGGCAACGGCGGCGACAACGGCAACGGGCACAACCACTCCGTGCCGGCCTGTCAGAACAGCCACGGCCGCGCCCAGCAGCACAATCCGCACTGCCAGGGCGGCGGCGACGATTAGGGCCAGCCGGGGCCCTTCTTCGCCAGCAACTCCCACCAGGCCTGATCGAGCGAGAGCACCTCGCGCACCCGCAGCGCCGTATCGCCGCCGTACGGCGTGCGCGCCAGCGAGAAGCCGACCGTATGGATGCCCAGCCGGCGGCAGGTGAAGATCGCCCGCGGCAGGTGATAGGACTGGCTGACCGCGACGGCGCTGGTGACGCCGAAGAGGTCGTGGGCGCGCTGGCAGCTTGCGTAGGTATGCACGCCGCCGGGGTCTTGCACGATCGCCGCCGCCGGGACACCTTCGGCTTCGGCCTGTTTCGCCATCGCCGCCGGCTCATCGTGGCCGGGCAGGCCGCCGTCGCCGGACATCAGGAGTTGCTTGACCTTGCCGTTGAGATAGAGCAGCACGGCGGCGTGGATGCGATCGGACAGCAGCGCAGACGGCGTGCCGTTCGGCTTCAGCCCGGCGCCGAAGACGATCGCGGTATGCTGCGGCGGCACGTTTTGCGGCTCGTCGTAGCGCAGGCTGCCGCTGCGCCAGATCACCCAGAGGGCCGGCCCGAACAGCACCAGCAGCAGCGCCGCGACGGCGAACAGCCCCAGCAACAGCACGCGCGGCAGCGTGATCAGCCGGCGACGGGCGCCCGCCGTCCGCGACCGCGCCTCCGTCCGACCACCCACCGCCGAGGATCGACCGCTCACCCGACGAGTGTAGTCGCCGGCCGCAGCCCTGCAAAGCGGCGCTCAGCCGCTCGCCGCCACGCCGCTGCCCACCAGTCGCAAATGCTGAATCGCGGCGAGCAGCCGCGGCGAAGGCAGCGGCAGATCGGAGGCGGCGAGATTCTCGTCGAGTTGCTGCGCCAGGCGGGCGCCTGGGATGGTGACCGCTACCTCTTCCTGCGCCAGCACCCAGCCGAGCGCCGCCTGCGCTGCGCTGCGCTCGTTGGCGGCTGCCAGATCACGCAGGCGTTCAGCGAAGGCGAGCGCAGCCCGCAACCGATCCGCCGCCCAGCCGGCACGCGGGTCTTCGGGCGTGGATTGGTGCCGTGGCGCATCGTTTCCGGCGAGCACGCCGCCGAGCAGCGGCGCCCGCGCGATCACGCCGATGCCCGCGGCCCGCGCCCGCGGCAGCAGCGGCAGCAACTCCGAGTCAAAGGCGTTCAGCGGCAGTTGCAGCGTGGCGACGCGCGAATCCGCGAGGGAGGCAAGCGCGGCCTCCTCATCCTGTACTGCGACGCCGATGTGGCGGATCACGCCGTCGGCCTGCAACCGGGCGAGCGCATCCCACAGTTCGGGCTGCGCCAGATTCGCGGGCGTCGGGTGATGAAGCTGATAGAGGTCGATCGTTTCACAGCGCAGCCGCTCGCGGCTCGCTTGGGCCGCGCCGGCCAGGTGTTGCGGGCTGAAATCGCGCGCGAGCGTACCGTCGCGCCACACCAGCCCGCCCTTGGTGGCGATGAAGGCGTGCTCGCGCCGGCCCTCGATCGCTCGGCCGATCAGCCGTTCGCTGCGGCCGTCACCGTAGATGCCGGCGGTATCGATAAAGTTCGCGCCGCGTCCGATGGCCGAGCGGATCAACTCGATCGCGGTGTCGTCGTCTGGCGCGAGGCCGTCCGGCCCGCCCAGGGTCCACCCGCCAAAGCCGATTTCGCCGACCAGGGCGCCTGTCTCGCCGAGTTTGCGGTAGTACATCTGCGCCTTCCATGGGGAGGTATTCGGCACAGGGTAGCGAGGGAGCGGAGCCGGGATCCTGTACGGCTTGTCACCGCGGGTCCAGGCCGCGCGTTCCGGAACGAGAACGTGTGCGCCAGCCATGGCCGGCCCCGGCTACTCCACGATGATCTCGATGCGCTGGCCCTTGGCAGAGTCTTTGACATCGTAAATCGTGCCGCGCCGGCCGCTGCGCAGTGCGCTGAGCAGGTCGTCCATCTGCAACGGCAAGCCGGCTCGGCCAAAGGGAAAGTTGCCGGGCGCGAAGCGCAGGCCGGAGTTGACCATGCCGTAGGGGATGGAGACGTTCGCCCACATGCGCCCGGTGGTGGTGTCGGTCACGCGCACGCGGAACCAGCGCGGCCGGCCATGGCGGCCATTGTCGGCGCGGTCGCGCTCGTCGCGGCGGTCGCGCCTGTCACGTCCGTCCTCCTCGTCGCCGAGGGCACGGAGCAGTTCGGCGGCCTCCGCCGCGGTGATCTTGCCCTGCTCGAGCAGTTCGAGCACGCGCAGCCGTTCCTGGTTCATGGCGGTTCCTGGGAGGCTGGTTCGCCCCCGGCTCCTCGGTCTGTACGTTTGGCGGGAGCGTGGTGAGTGGTGAGTAGTGAATGGTGAACGGCGGGAGGTACCGCGCCGGCGCCGATTCACCGCTCACCATTCACCACTCTCCGCCATTCGCCTACTGCCCGCCGCCGCGCAGGGCGCTGAGCAGGGCGGCGGCTTCGCCGGGTGTGATCTCGTGGCGTTCGACCATATCGAGGATGCGCATCGTCTCCTCTTGCGATGGGCCGGACGCGGGCCGTGCTGCCGTCGCCGTGCGGGCCGCAGCCGGCCGCTCCTCGGCCGCGGCCGAGGTTGGCTGATCATCGCCGTGCGTCTCCGCAGGAATCCGGGCGTCGGTGACGGAGACACGGTGCAACGGCGTGGACGGCGCCTCTTCGATCCGGATGCGGACGGAGCCCAGCTCGCTGCTGACTTTGAGGCTGGCCGGTGCGTCTTCGGGGCCGGGGCCGGCGCGATTGTCCACCGAGCCAAGCGAGACGTGCGTTTCGATGCGCACCGGCGCGTCGGGCGCGAGGCCCAGTCGCACGCTGCCCAGGCTTGTCTCGACGACGTGGTTGCCGGAGAGCAGGCGCAGGCCGGAGACGCGCACGCTGCCGGCGCTGGCGCGCAGTGTGCTGTCGCCGGTGAGACGCACGTCGTCCGCATGGACGGCGCCCGCGTCGGTACGGGCGTCGAGCGTGCCGGCGATACGGTCGAGCTCGACCTTGCCGGCGCTGGAGGCGATGCGCAGGCGGCCGTCGCAATCGCTGACGCGCAGCTTGCCGGCGTCGGTGCGCAGATCGAACTCGGCTTCGTGCAGGTCGGCAACACTCATACGGCCTGCTTCGACCCGCGCCTGCAAGCGGATGCGCTGCGGCACAAACACGTCGAGCTGCAGGCCGTTGTCGCGCACGCGCCAGGGACGGAAGTCCACCGTCTGCCAGCTATGGCGCGGATGCACGTCGACGGTGATCGCGCCGTCCTCGCCTGTGCCGATCTCGATCTGCTCCTCGTTGGCGCGACGGCCGCGCAGCACGAGGCGGGTGCGTTCGCCCGCCGCCACCGGCCGCACGGAGACGCTGATCAGGCCGGCATTCAGACGCAGCGCCGGCACCTCCCCAAAAACCAGTTCACGCTCGATTGTCTCCACTGCCTCGTCCTCATCGTCCGCGAGATGCAGGCCGAAGCCGCCGGGCCGGTCAAGCCGTTCCAGCCGCCGGCCGAGCCGTTCGAGGAACTCTCCCAGGTCGTTCATCTGAAATCTCCGTTGGTCATAGGGGGCAAGCCCCCTCTCACCCCCGATAGTGAGGTCCGCTGCGCGGACGGTGATTTCACTGTCAGGCTCCCGTGCTGCTCCTGACAAACTTGAGGGATCTCGGGGGCAAACCCCTCAGACGGCGACAGCGTTGGCGGGTTTTCGGGGTCGATTGGCGGTTCATCTGGCGTATGCGACTGTTGGCGTTCAATCCTGTTCGGCCCCCCTTCCCCGGCGCCGCGCGAGCGTCGCTTACAGATCGCGCAGGCGTTGCGCGGCGGCGGCGGCGGTGATCGTGCCGGCCGCGAGCTCGTCCAGAATCTGCTGGCGCTGCGGGCCGCGGCCGTTCGTCTCGCCCTCCTCCGCCGGTGGCGCACCGGCGCTGTCGAAGCCCATCGCTGCGAGCAGCTCGTTCAAGCGCGCGACGACGGTGGGATAGGACACGCCCAGCTCGTCCTCCACGTCCTTGATCTTGCCGCGTCGCTTGACGAACACCTCGGCGAAGGCGAGCTGATCGCGATTGAGCCGCTGCCAGGGGCCGAGGCTGAAGACGCCCTCGATCGCCGTGCCGCAGCCGTCGCAGTGCAGCCGGGTGACGCGGGGCTCCTCGCCGCAGACCGGGCACTGCGTTGGTACGGGATGCATCGCTCACCTCCTTCACTACCGTCATTATCAATCGATATATGAAGAAAGTCAAGGTTCAAATTGAGATTTACGACTTTCTGATCGATAGCCGTGCTGGGTGAATCACACGATCGGCCCGAGCTGCACGGCTGCCGGCCCGTGACCGCGGCCTGCGCCGTCAGATCGAACAGCATGCGGGCGATCACACCGCGGCCGGCAACGATCTCAGGAAGACCGCCCTTCGGTATCGGCGGCGTCCGACGGTCCGCTGATGATCAGGCGCACGCCGCGGTCGTAGGTCAGGTAATTCCACGACCAGTTCACCAGGACGAGCACGCGGTTGCGGAAGCCGATCAACGTGACGATGTGCAGCGCGAGCCACATCAGCCAGGCGATGAAGCCGGTGAACGACAGTGGGCCGATCTGCGCCACCGCGGCGTTGCGGCCGATCGTCGCCATGGTGCCTTTGTCGCGGTAGACGAACGGCAGCGGCGGCGCGCCGCGCAGTTCACGCGCGATGTTGCCCACGGCGCAGGCGGCGCCTTGCAGCGCGACCTGCGCCAGCATCGGCAGCGGCTGGCCGTCTGCGCTGGCCCCGGACATATCGCCGACGCAGTACACCTCGGGATGGCCTTTGACGCGCAGGCAGGCGTCCACGTCCAGCCGGCCCGACTTGCCCTTCGGCGCCGGCACGCCCTGCGCGAGGTCGGCGGCGCGTACGCCGGCCGCCCACATCACCGTGCCGGTGCGAAGCTCGCCGCCGCCGCGCAGCCGCAGCCGATCGCCGTCGAGACTCTCCACGGCCGTGTTCAGCCGCACATCGACGCCCTTCGTGCGCAACACACGCAGGGCGTAGCGGCGCAGCCGTGGGCGGAATGTGCTCAACAGGCTGTCCGCCGCTTCGATCAGAATCACGCGTGCAGGGGCGAGATCCTGGCCGGGAAAGTCGTGCGGCAGCGTGTGCTGAATCAGCTCGTGCAGCGCGCCGGCAAACTCCACGCCGGTCGGCCCGCCGCCGACCACGACGAAGGTGAGCAGCGTCGCTCGTCGCGCGGCGTCGTGCTCCCAGGCGGCCTCTTCGAAGCGGCGCAGCACATGATTGCGCAGCGCCAGCGCTTCATCGATATCCTTCAGTCCGAGCGCCTGCCGGCGCAGCGTATCGATGCCGAAGAAGTTGCTCGTGCTGCCGGCGGCCAGGATCAGGTAGTCGTAGGCAAGCTGCCCCGCCGAAGTCTGCACGAATCTGGCGTCGAGGTCGACGGCGCTCACGTCCGTCACGCGAAAACGCACGTTGCGGCTGCGGCCGAGGATGGGACGCACCGCGTGGGCGATCTCGTCCGGCTCAAGGCCCGCGGTAGCGACCTGGTACAGCAGCGGCGTGAAGGTGTGGTAGTTGTGGCGATCGACGAGGGTGACATCGACGGGCAGGCGCTGCAGCCGCTTGGCCGCCTCCAGGCCGCCGAAGCCGGCACCGACGATCAGCACCCGCGGCCGTGTGCGCGGCGGCCGGCGCTGCGTTGAATGTTCGATCTGCCCTTGCGCCATCGCCGCCTCCACGCGTGCGCCCGCGAATTGAGCAGGAGCGACCGCGCCTGCTGATCGCCGGGCCGCCTGCTCGCTCACGATCGTACCCCCAGCAGGCCAACCGTACATGCCCCGAACGGGCCGTGGCCGCCGCCACGGCAAAGGCGCCGGCCATGTTCGCGAGGCTCAGCTTTCCGGGGTCAGTTCGGCCCGCAGCCGTTCGAGCGCCTCGGCGCTGCCGCTGTCGGCCGGGACGAAGATCAGCAGCCGCGGCTCGCGCTGGCGGGCGAACGTAGCGATCAGCCATGCCAGCCACAGCGGGCCGAGCCGTCGGTGCTGCAGACCCAACACGGGGCAGCCGAGTCTGCCTCGACGCGCGCCGCTCTGTACAGCGACGAAAATCCGGAGATGGTGCGAAGATCGCGCAGTGTTCGCTGGAACGCCGCGTCGTGCGCGACGATCCGCGTTTCGCGCTTGAAGCGGGCGACGAGCGCCGGCGCCGCTTCGTCCCAGTTGAGCGCGCGCGAACGGAACTGGCGGTCGAAGACGAGGCGCAGCAGGTTCGAGCCTTCAACGGGCAGACGCGCCGGATAGACCTCGAAGGTCGCCGGCCCAAGGGCGTTCCAGTCGAGCAGGCCCCAGCAGGCGTCGACCACGAACGCCGGGTACGGCTGCGCCCGCGCGAACGCCGCGGCAAGCGCATCGGTCTGCCGGCTGGCGACCGGCGCGGCTGTCGGCGGAGCGACGCCCATCGTGCTGAACAGCCGCGAGCGCGCCTTGTCCGACAGTGCCAGTGCCGCGGCCAGCGCCGCCAGCAGTCCGGCGCTCGGGTGCTGGCGGTCGCCGCTCTCCAGCATTTCGATGTACTGACGGGTACAGCCGGCGAGCAGGGCCAGCGCGGAGCGGCTCAGGCCGCGCGCTTCTCTCGCCTCGCGAAGCTGGCTGCCGAGGCCCGTGCCCGCCGGATCTGCGTCGGCCATCTCTCACCGAGGCGCCATCACGGGCGCCTCGCCCGCTGGCTCGTCTGCCGCAGTATAGCTGTGCAGAATTCGCGCTTGCGCGCTTGAATGAAGGGAGGATGCTATGCTTTGGCGGCACCGGCGTCGGCCGGGGCGAATGAGGATGCGCACGCTGGATGCGGGGGAGAGCGATGGCAGACGAGACGCGCGTGGTGGTGCGGCCGAACGGGCCGTATCTCGTAGAGGGTCCGCTGACGGTGGTCGACGCGGAAGGCCGAGAATACAAGAGCGACCGGCCGCGCATCGCCCTCTGCCGCTGCGGCGGCTCGGCCAACAAGCCGTTCTGCGACGGCACCCACCAGCGCAATGGCTTTGAGGCGCCGTCGGCCGCACCCGGCGATTAGATCGCACAGCACTCGGTCGCGAAACGGCCCGCCAGAAAGGAAACCGCCGAGGTGGCCCTCACTCAGACCCGCGAGAGCCGACGGCAGCGGCGTCGAGTACCCAGTCGCGCGGCGCAGCGGCCGGTGATCCCCTGCGCTGTGGCCGGCTGCGCCGCGCCCGGCGATGCGACCTGCGCCCGCTGCGGCCGGAACCTGTGCCGCCGCCACGCCGGGCCGGCTCCGACCTCGAACGGCGCGCGGCGGGCTCTGGCCAGCGGCGCGCGGTCTCCTGCCCGCTGCGCGCTCTGCCGCCTCGAGGAGCGGCGGCGCGGGCAGACGCTGGTGCGGCGGCTGTGGTGGGGCGCCGCGGCAGCGGGCTTCGCCGTCTTCACCGCGCTCGCCTTCCGCTCCAACATGAAGCAGGGGCTGGCGCTGGTCGCGCTCGTCGTGCTGATCGCGGTGCTGGCGCTGTTCTACGATCGGGCAATGCGCCGCCGCTGAAGCCTCTGGCGCAGCAGCCACGCAGCCCATGCCAGCTCGCGTTGAAGCTGGTCCGCGGCCGGCCGGAGCTGGAGACAACCGATCCGGTCCGGCATCAGGCCCTGGCAAACGCCGAAGACGGCCCGCGTCTCACGACGGGGCCGTCTCTGTATGTTCGTTTGAACGGTGCACGCGAGGGACGCTAACTGCCGCGGTACTCCGGCGCCGAGCCGTTGCCGGAGGCGCTGGGCGCCTGCGGAGGGGTGTTCGGGCGATACTCCGTGGGCGCGTACTCCATACGCCGCTGCGGCTCGACGGTTTGCTGAACGGCGGGAGCCACGGGCGGGACCGGCTGCGCGGGCGGCACGTAGGCGGGCGGCTGTGGTGCGGCGTAGCCGGTTACGGGCGGCTGAGGAGCGCCATAACTGGCCGTGGGGCCGGCCGGAGGCAGGGTTTGCGCGGCGGCGCGGCGTGCGGCGGTCGCCTCATCATCGCGGCCGGCTTCCTTCTTGAACTCGCGGATGCTCTTGCCCAGCGCGCCGCCCACGTCTCCGAGTTTGTTGGCGCCGAACAGCAGCACGATTACGACGATCAGCAGGATGAGATGCACCGGATTGGAGAAGAAATCCATCGCAAACCGCTCCTATTTGCCCCCGCGCCCCGGAGATCGTTCGCTCCCGGCGCAACACTCCGGCAAGATCGTAGCACGGCCCCACACGCGAATCAACGCGGCTGGCAAGCGTCGGCGGCCGCAGTCCCCGGCACCCGCCGTGCCTCTGAATTGAATACGCGGCGGATGGCCTGCGCGGTTCACTTAGCCGCGCAGCCGCTGTATGACGCCCGTCACACGCTCTGGAAAGTCGCGCTTCCAGGTCAGCGGCTGCGGGATCACATGCCAGAGCCGCGGGAAGCCGTCCCGCACGCGTCGCAGCCCCTCTGCAACCGCGGCGGCATCGCCCGCGAGCGCGAACCAGCGCGCGACTTCGGGCTGCACAAACGACGTCAGTTCGGCGGCCGCGGGCAGATCTTCCGCGTGCACGATGTCGGGGTAGACCTGCGCCGCCAGCTCGTGGATCGGCGGGCCGTTCCAGGCGAATCCGGGCCGCTGCCAGGTCTGTGCGGCAAGCTCATAGAAGCCGGCGGCAACTACGCACGCCTGCGCCGCGGCCCAGCCCGGATCGTCCTCGATCAGCGTGTGTACGATCGCGCCGAAGCGCAGGCCCGCGGGGTCGCGCCCCGCATCGCGAGCGCCCGCCTCGGCTGCGTCGGCCAGCGCATTGAGGTTGGCAGGATGCAGACCGCAGCGCAGCACGATCACATCCGCCGCGGCGCCCGCGGCCTGCGCCGCGCGCGGGCCGCTGGCCGCGCCCCAGATCTCGGCCTTGCCCGGCGTGCCCAGCCGCCGCGCCGGCAGCCGCGAACCGAGGTCAGGCGCTTCGCCTTCGAGCAGGCGGCGCACGAGCTGCAGCGCCTCGCGCACTTCGGCGACTTTCGCCGGCCGCTCGCCGATCGTCGACACGGCGGTATCGCCGGCGCCGATGCCCACCGCCGCCCGACCGGGACCGATCACGCCCAGTGTCGCGGCGGCGCTGGCGAGCGTCACCGGATGGCGGGTGATCGGATTGGCGAGCAGCGGGCCGGAGTGCAGCCGCTCGGTGGCCTGCAGCGTGAGCGCGGCCAGAATGAAGGCGTCCGGCCGGCGCAGGTGGGAGTCGGGAAACCAGGCATAGTCGAAGCCCAGCGCTTCCTCGCGGCGGACCGTGTCGGTCAACTGTTTGACCGAGCCGAACGGCCGCCGGTTGAGGCCGAAGGTCAGATCGTTCACCGAATCGCCCTCCGGGGCCAGCCTCTCAAGGCCGGCCGGGTGCAGCATACGGCCCACGCGGCTCGTGGGGAACGGCGCGGCGTCCGGCCCGGCGTGAACTGCACACATCCGATGGCGTACACCACTCGCAAAGGGAGGGAGAGCGTCCGCCGCGGAAGCACGCTACGCTGAAGCCAGCACCCCGCCCCAGCGCGGAGTACGCGTGCTACGCGACGCCATCGCCATCGGCCTCTTCGCGATCACGATCGCCGCGGTGCTGGTCCGGCCGTACGGCCTGCCCGAGGCCGCAACCGCCGTGCTGGGTGCGTTGCTGGCCGTCGCACTGGGCACCGTGTCTGTTGCCGCTGCCTGGCGCGCGGTCGCCGCGCAGTGGAATGTGCTGCTCTTCTTCGTCGGGCTGCTGCTGGTTTGCCGCGCGGCGGAGGCGGCCGGCGTCTTCACCTGGACAGCGCTGGCGGCCGCGCGGCGGGCTCGCGGCAGTTGCAACCGACTGTTCGTGAACGTTTGTCTTGCCGGCGTGCTGCTGACAGCCCTGCTCTCGAACGACGCCACCGCGCTGCTGCTGACCACGACGGTGGTGGCGCTCACGCAGGCCGTCGACGTGCCGCCCCTGCCCTTCGCGCTGGCCTGCGCCTTCATCGCCAACAGCGCCTCGCTGACGCTGCCGGTCAGTAATCCGCTCAACGTGCTGGTGCTGGGCACCGGCGGCGTGCGGCTGCACACCTACCTGCTGCACATGCTGGCGGCGAGCGTGATCGTGATCACCCTCACGATCGGCGTGCTCTGGCTCAGCTTTCGCACGCGGCTGCGCGGCGGCTTTGACACAGCAAAGCTGCCTGCACCGGCTCAGGCGATCGGGAACGTCCTCTTCTTCCGCGTCACGCTCGCGGGGCTGACGGCGCTTGCGGTCGCCTACGTCGCCGCCTCGCTGGCGGGCTGGCCGGTCAGTCTGCCCGTCGTCGCGGCGGGCGTCGCGCTGGCGGCCTGCGCCCTGCTGCTGGGCCGCGTGCCGGCCCGCGGCTTCGCTCGGGCGCCGTGGGAGATCGTGCCCTTCGTCGCCGGGCTGCTGGTGCTGGTGCGCGCCCTTGAGCGCACCGGGCTGACCGGGCAACTCGCCAGCGGTCTGCTCAGCCTCGATCGGCACGGTCCGGCCGCTGGCGTGCTCGGCGCCACCGTGATCAGCGCGGCCGGCGCGAACGTGATCAACAACCTGCCGATGGGCGCGGTCATGCTCGCGGCGCTGCGCGCGGCCGGCGCCGGCCATCCCGCGCTGCTGTACGGCACGCTGCTGGGCAGCGACGCCGGCCCAAACCTCACCGTGCTCGGCTCGCTCTCATCGATGCTGTGGCTGCTGCTGCTGCGCCGGCGCGGCGTGCAGGTCAGCGCCCGCGACTTCACCCGCTGGGGTCTCGTGATCACGCCCTTGCTGCTGATCGGAGGCTGGCTCGCCATAGCCGTCAGCTTCCGGCTCTAAGCTGCGATTCGCTGCTTGCCGATCGCAGACCCTGCGCATACGGTGGAAGTCGAGCAATTCAGTTAATCGAAGACACTTCCATCTGTATCGGCGAGCGCACTGCCCGGAGGCGGCCATGACCAGCACGGCAAACCGGATCGATCAATCGCAAACCCCCGCGCCGGCGCTGCACGGCGAGGCGTTGCCGGCGGGCGCGGCCGAAGCGATCGCGGCCGCGCTGCGCTTCCCGCTCTACGACGCCATCCTCTCGCGCCGCGCCCGCCGTTTCGCCGTGGGCGCCGAGCTGCCGGGCGGGCCGACCGCCTGGCGTTCCGCCCAGCCGCCGCTGCCGCTCACGCCAGTGGAGCAGGATCTGCTCGCCGCGGCGGGCACCGGTCTTTCCGGCTTGCAGCTCGGCGACTGGTCGTACGCCGACCAGAGCGGCCAGCCCACCGGCGGCAACGCCCTGGCCGCCTTCGCCGGCCGCACTGGCGCCTCGCCCTGCGGCATACAGGCCGCGCAACTCTTCATGACAGACGACGAGCAAACGTCGCTGATCGCCGTGCGGCGGCATGTGCCGTCGCGTGGGCAGGCGGACGCGTTGGCCTGCGCCGTCGACGGCGTGCGGCGGCATCGCATCCGCGTGCTTGACCGGCGCGTGGAGATCCCGCGCCAGGCGCCGATCATGCCCGCGTTCAATCATTGGGACGTGAACGTGCCGGGCAGCACGGTGTTCATGCCCGTCTCGGACCTGACGCGCGGGCTGGTCAACAACCTGCTGATGTATTTGGATGACCCGCACAACTATTACATCGTGGACAGCCGCAGCGGCGAGGAGCCGCTCAAGGGCTTCACCTGGCTCAACCGCGAACGCCCGCTTGACCTGGCCGAGATGGAGCGCGGCGTCTTCACCGATCTCGTCGGCGTCGAGCCAGCGCTGATGGGTGAGAACATCTATCTGGCCTTGCAGGCGATCGGGCTGGGTGGCTGGCTCTTCTCCGCGCCGCGCGCGGCCGCGCTGCTCGGCGCACTCGGCTTCCGCTTCGAGCAGGGCCGGCCGCTCGGTCTGGACGGCGTCTTCGAGCCGCTCGTCGCGCCGTACGTGAGTGGGCCAGACGAGGCTGTACAGGCGATCCTGGACGAGAAGTGGGGCGAGGGCGGCGCCTACGCCGGCGCGGAGACGCCGTTCGCGGCGCGCCTCTCCGTGGACCACCAGATTCCGCGCACCAGCGGCCGGGCGGTCGAAGCGGCAACGACGCTCTACGCCTACTGCATCAGGCAGTACGGCCACTTCCCGGCGACGATTCCGCCCGTCGCGCCCGGCGTCTGGGTGCAGGCGCACCATTTGGAGACGGCCTTCTACGACCACTACTACGGCCCCAGCTCCTATCCAGCGACGGTGAAGAATCACAAGGCGGTCTGGCACCCGGCACATTGAGGTTAGTCAGGAACCCTGTGCAGTCCGGGAGAACCGCGCATCCTGCGTAGCCCGTTTGGTGAGGAACTGCCGGGATCCCGAGGGGTCCATCTTCATCGTGGGCGGGAAGTGATGGTCGAAGAAGATCCGTGCCGCCACCTCTCGCCGGCTACGGACAGACATCTTCTCGAAAATCGCCTTAAGATGGTCTTGGACGGTGAAGGGTGACAGGCTCAGGTGGCTCGCCATCTCGTTGGTCGACGCCCCGTGCAGCACCAGCTCGGTGATCTGCTGTTCCCGCTGGGACAGCCCGTACGCCTCAACGATGAGCGGGGCGATCTCGACGGGGCGGGCGGCCTCAAGGATGACGGCCGCGCGTCCGGGAAGCTCACCTTCAAGCATTGAGGCGTGCGCAAGGAGCCACCGGCCAGACCTCGTGCGGATCCTTGCGCTGGCGAGTCCCGCCTCTGGAGCCAGATCTCCTGCCGCGATGGCGCGTGCCCGGCCCGCCACATACACGATCGCCGGATGCGGGACGGCGTGGGAGCCTGGCCGGAGCGGGTCATCCAACTCCTGGATCCAGTGTTTCGCGTCGGGGCTGATGGCCTCGATGGACCCATCTTCGGCCAGAACGACCAGGCCGGGGCCATTGCTGACCGCCGTGCCCGTCGCGATCGTGGCCACGGTGAGCGAACGACGTAGCCCCGCGCCCAGCAGGCCCGACAGCGAATCGATGAACGCCGCTTCGTCGTGCTCGAAGTCCCGATTGCCACGCTCGCGGTAGAGGGCGCAGGCACCCCAGATGCTGGATTCAACCCGGAAAGCGGCCCGCAGCTCTGATTCCAGGCCGACGGGCTGCAGGATGTCGCAGTACCGAGGGCTGCGTTCCGGGTGGCCAGCGGTCGCCTGGCTGAGGATGCCCACCGGCATTGTCGCGCGCGCCAGGAATCGTAGTTTGTTGACATCGTCGTCGACGAACTCATTCCTGCAAAAGGCGGGCACCAACTCCGGCGGGTAGTCGAAGAGGCCGCCGGTTACCAGAAGCGACGCCGGATCAACCGTCAGCCAGCAGGAGGCATCGAACGGTACGGCCTCCCGGAGCACCCGTCGTGCCTGACGAATGAACGCAAAGGGATCGAGCCCGTGGTGGCACAGTTGGTAGATCTCCTGCTTGACCCATTGGGTCCGCTGGCGGTTCATCGTCCACCCATCCTGCAAGCTGGTCCAACAGCAAAAGTCCCCCGATTTCTGGGATTGACGACGGTATCTACCTGCCGCAGCCTGTTGCTGTTCTGATCGCAAGGAGTGCCCAAGATGGCTCGGATTCCGGTGGTCAGGGAGGACGATCCTGCGACATCACCCGAGGCGCGGGAGTTCTTGAGCCGGGTGGAAGGCGGCCTCGGTGAGGTGTTCAACTCCGTGCGCCTGCTCGCCAACCATCCCCAGCAGGCAAATGCCCTGATCGACTTTGTGCGATCCGTGCGCCACCACAATAGCCTCGGTCCCACGCTCACGGAACTCGCCTATACGACGGCATCCGCCGTCAACCGATGCCACTATTGAGTCCCGCATCATGTGATGCTCGGTCGGGGCATCGGCATCAGCGACGAGAAGTTGCTGCACCTTGGCGACGACCCGCTCCCCGACGGTGTGTACAGCGAGGCCGAGGCGGCGATCGTTCGCTACGCCCAGAAGGCGACGAAGACGCTCAGCATCGACGACGCCACCTACGAGGCTTTGGCCACGTACTTCTCCGTCCAGCAGATGATCGAGATCTGCCTCAATGTCGGCCTCGCTCAGATCACCAACCGATTCAACGCCACCTTTTTGCCCGAGGTCGATACCTACATTCTAGAGGCCAACGAGCAAGCAGATCACGTAGCGGGAGCCTGCCCGATCCCGTATCCGCCAATGCCCGTGTAGTTGATTCTGAGGCGCCCGCTGCCCGTAGAGCCGCCGGTGAACCTCAAATCAGGCGGAAATCAAGCGCTGGCTCGGGCATGGCACAGCGAGCCTGATCTGCCCCTTCCCAGGAGCACCCTCTCGGAACCGGCTCACCATCACGGTAGTCGATGCAGCAGTGGCACGGGCCAGGGACCGGTGAATGAGCCGGCCTGATCAGATCAGTACCCGTTCAGTGCGGCACACATCAAAGCTCGCCGCGGGGAACCTCAACGCTTGCGCATCGCCGACTTCGAAGGACGCCGCCACCTGCAGCGCCTGCGCCCGGCGCCTGGCCTCGGCAACCATAACCTCGCTGGCGTCGAGGCCAACGAGCTCGCCGCCCGGGCCGACCAGCTCCGCCATCTCCAGCATGTCGATGCCCGGCCCGCAGCCGACATCCAGCACCCGGTCGCCCGGCCGCACGGCGAGCCGTTCCAGCATGAGGGCCCTGCTCGACCGGATCGCCGGGAGCTTGTGTCCCTCATCCATAAAGCGCACGAAAAAGTCAGGGTCGCGGCTGTGATCCACCTGTGTAAAGAAGGCCGTCGCCTCGTGCTCGCTTGCCATCGCCCGCCCTCGCCATCCCCTGGCCCGCGCTGGAAACCGGCCGCAACGCACCGCGCGGTCAGCTTACCACGGCAGGAGGCCCGCCCGCACCGCGGAGCGCACGTGCTGTTCCATTCACCGGCCGGTGAGACAGGGGGTGGGCCTGCGTTTCTGCGCCTGGGCGGCAGCCGTGCCCCAATCTCTCGACCCGCACCGAACAGATCGCGGACAGCTCCGCCCGGCTGAACCGTCAGACCTGCGCCTGCTGTCGCTCCTTCGTTTCCCGGAAGAGGCGCGCGTATTCGGCGCCGACGCGCACGGCCTCGGCCATGCTTACCCAGCTCGCCTTGCCCGTGCCGGCGATGTCGAAGGCGGTGCCGTGGTCCACGCTGGCGCGCACGAAGGGCAGACCGGTCGTGATCGCGATCGTCTTCTCGAAGTCGATGCTCTTGGCGGCGATGTGGCCCTGGTCGTGGAAGAGCGAGAGCACCGCGTCGGCGCCGCCCAGCTTCGCCATGTGGAAGACTGAATCGGCGGAGTACGGTCCGCTGGCGTTGATGCCGCGCGCCCGCGCCTCATCCACCGCCGGGCGCAGCTCGCGCTCCTCCGTGTCGCCGAACATGCCGCCCTCACCGTTGTGCGGGTTCAGCGCCGCCAGCGCGATGCGCGGATTCTCAAGACCGTACGACTTCAACGCCTCGTCGGCGTTGACCAGGTTCTCCAGCACCAGATCCCTGGCGATCTGGTCGACGGCAGTGCGCAGCGAGACGTGGCGCGTGGCGAAGAAGATGCGCAGCGGGCCGACGGTGAACATCGTCATCGGGTTCGGGCTGTGCGTCAGATCGGCGTACATCGCCGTGTGATCGAGATAGGGCACGCCGCCATCGCGCAGCGCCTCTTTATTGATCGGCGCGGTCGCCACGGCGTCGACCGTACCGGCAAGCGCCAGCTCGATGCTCTTGCGGATGAAGCCGTACGCCGCCTGCCCGCAGGCGCCCTGGATCTGGCCCATCTGCATCGCGCCCAGATCGACGTTCGCCAGATCGAGGATCGAGACCACGCCGGGTTCGAACCTGGCGTCCGCAGGCGACGCCACCGCGTGCAGCTTCAGCTCCACGCCCATAAAGCGCGCTGCCTGGCGCAGCACGCCGGCGTCGCCCAGCACCAGCGGCTGGCAAACCTCGTCGAGCCGGCCGTGTGCCAGCGCACCCGCCGTGACCTCCGGCCCGATGCCCGCCGGATCGCCGATCGTGATCGCGATGATCGGCCGTGCATGCTCGTCCGCCATGCTTGCGCCTCCGTTGCTGCTTCGCTTCGCGCCTTGCATTGTGGCACAGGCGGAGCCGGACGGGAGCGCGTCCGCCTGCCGGGCGCTACGATGTCGGCGCACCAGAATAGGCTCAGGACAAGGAGCGACGATGCCAGCTGCCGCCCCCGCCGGTCCGGCGCAGAGCCGCCCCGATGCCTGAAGCCGAAGGGGCGCTGCGCGGGCTGCGCATCGTCGAGTGGGGCAGCGGCTTCTCCGCGCCGCTCTGCGCCCGGCTGCCGGGCGACCTCGGCGCCGAGGTGATTGCGATCGCGGCGATCCGCTCGTTCCGGCGCCCAATTGCAACTCCACGAGCTGGCGGCGCGCGGCGCTGATGGCTGGCCACGCGCTTCGTGTAATGGTATAACAGACAGGCCGGCACGCGACGCGCCGGCGGAGGGCGCCAATGTCGGCCGAAATCCGTGATACGCGCGTGACGGAAGCGCCCGCGACCGGCCTGCAACTGCCGCTGGCGCAGCCGCCGGCCAATACGCTGAACTATGTCGTGTTCGACCTGGAGACGACCGGCTTGCGGCCGGAGACCGATCATGTGATCGAGATCGGCTGGTGCGTCGTGCGCGACGGCGTGGTTGCGCCCGTGCGCTCCGTACTGGTGCAGAGCCCGGTGCCCGTGCCGGGCGAGGTGCAGGCGCTCACCGGCATCTCGACGGAGCTGCTCGCCCGCGAGGCGATCGCGCTGCCCGCGGCGCTCGCACGGTTCTTCGCCGACTGCGGCGACCTACCGCTGGTCGGGCACAACGTCGTGCGCTTCGACGCCTTCTTTCTCGAATCGGCCTGCCGGCGCGCCGGCCTTGTCGCGCCGTCGCGCGGTCGCTACCGCGACACGGCCGCACTGTACAAGGCGCAGCGCCTCGCCCTGCAGCGGCGCCCCGGCCAGGACCACTGGGCATTCGCCTGCGAAACGCTGGACCGGCCGGCGCCGGGCCTGCGCTACGCCCTGGCCCGTTGCTGCACCGCGTTCGGCATCCCGCTGGACGGCGTCTCGCGCCACCGCGCCGCCGGCGATGTGCAGCTCACACTGCAGCTCTACCAGCGGCTCTGTCGCGAGCGTTGAACGGCGACATGTGCCGGGGGTCGCCGATCCGCGGCGGCCGGCCCTCATCCTCTCCTCTGCGTTGGAAGTCTCCGACGGTTGCGCTGCGCTCTGGCTCCCAGGATTGGGAGAAGGAGACGATCCTGGGCAGTGCGTTCCGTGGCCGGTACGGTTAACCCGGCGCCCTCTCGCGTCAGCAACCCAGGATCGCCCTCTCCCAGAATTGGGAGAGGGGACGGGGGTGAGGGCCGAACATCGGTCAGGCAACGTGCAGTACGGCCTTGCCCGCCACGGTGCGCTCCATCAGCGCATCCAGTGCCCGGCTGGGCTCGCGCCAGTCCGCTTCCAGCGCGATCTGCGGATCGAGCCGGCCCGCGGCGATCAGCTCGGCCAGATAGCCGAGGGCGCGAGCGCCGGCGCCCGGTTCCCGCTGCAACTCGGCAAACAGGCTGAAGCCGTAGAGCCGCACGGCCGGGCGGCGGCGCATATCGTTCGCCGTGATCTGCAGCGGCTCGCGCGAGGAATCGCCAAACGACACGATCAGGCCGTCCTGCGCCGCACGGCTGAAGGCCGCGGCCAGCGAGGCGCCGCCGACCGATTCGAGCAGCAGATCGAACGCCGGTCCCTCGGGCTCGAAGCTCGTCACGACCTCGGCGGCGCCCAGTTCGCGCAGGCCGGCGGCGCGGCTGGCATTCCCCGCCACGCCGGTGACGTGCGCGCCCGCACGCGCCGCGAGCTGCACGGCGAAGCGGCCCACACCGCCGGCCGCGCCGGTAACAAGCACGCGCCGGCCAAGCGGCAGCCCGCCAAGCTTCAGCGCGAAGAACGCGGTCAGCCCGGCGACCGGCAGCGTCGCGGCCTGCGCGAAACTCACGCTATCTGGCAGCGCTGCCAGTTGTGGTGTCGGCACGGCCACGCGCTCGGCCCAACCGCCGCTGCGCACCAGGCCGACAACGCGTCTGCCCGCCGCCGGGCCGCTGCCATCCGCCGCCGCGCGGGCGAGGACACCGGCCACGTCCCAGCCGGGCCGGGCGCCTTCGGCCGAGTTGCTGAGCCCGCGCACCTCGCCGCGGTTCAGCGAGATCGCCTTGACCTCAACCAGCGCTTCGTTGCCGGCCGGCTGCGGCTCGGCGACGTCGCGCAGTGTGACCGGAGCGGCGGCGTTGGACGTGGCGACGAGTGCTCGCATGAGGCTGCTCCTTCGCGGGCGGGCCGGGTGCGTGGCCCTTCGCAGGATACAGAAAACGCCCCTCCGTCGCGTCAAATGGCGACGGAGGGGCGTGGAACGGCGCGGTCAGGCGCCGGCCGGCGCAGCGGAGCGCCAGCGGCGGGTGAAGCGCTCGATGCGGCTGTCGGCGGCGAGGCTGCGGGGCTGGCCCGTGTAGAACGGATGGCAGGCCGAGCATACCTCGGTGTGCAGCTCGGCTCTGGTCGAGCGTGTCTCAAAGCTGTTGCCGCAGGCGCAGCGCACAAGCGCCGGGCCGTAGGTGGGATGAAGCGTTGTCTTCATGAGAGAGTGCCATTCTGCCGGCCGAGACCGGCGGGTCATTGTCTGCGCGCGGCTGAGCGCCAGACGGGTGGAATGCGCGGCGCCGCGGCTGCCGGCCGCGGTTGGCGGCGTGATGCGGGCGCCTACGGTTGCTGCCGTGTGCGGTCGTCGCGGCGGGCGCCAGCGGACGGCCGCGCCAGCCGCATCAGCGCGGCCACGCGACTGACCGGGCGCCGCTGCGGGGTCGGGGCTTCCGGACGCTCAGCGCGGCCTTCGGCCTGGCGCATGCGAATAAATTCCATGTCGGTCATGGAGACACCTCCTTCGTGAGGCATGAGAGAGTGCGGGTGGAAGTGGCTTGCGATTGGGGAGACGCGCCGGAGCCGCCGGCACGTATCCAAGGCGGCGCGCGATGCCGTCGGGGCGGCGGCCACTGCTATGCCAATGCCCAGGAGTCAGCGGTTTCGCATGCGGGCTGCGCCGTGGAGCCTGGGCGTGCGGTGGGGTGCGCGGCGTCTGTCCGCGTGAGGGCCAGCGCCCTGCGCTCGGCGGCGATGCGCGCGATGTCGCGTGACAGATCGCGCAGGCGTGCCTGCACATACAAATCGTCGATCATGATGAACCTCCGTCGAGGCGGGCCGCGGCCCGTCCCCGCGTGCTGGTGTTGTCTTGTTCCAGCAGTTTCGAACAATAGAATAGTAGCACACCCCGTGGGGGTGTGCAAGGGCGCGGCCCTCCGGAGTTTCCCTGCCGCGCAGGCTCGATCGGGCAGAGATGGCGCTCTGATGGGGCATGCGGACACACTGGACCAAGAGGTGAATGAACGATGACGACTGCAGATCCGACCCCCGCGAAGCTCGAAGCGTTTCTGGCGCAGCCGCGCAACGTGATGGTCGCGGCCATCCGGCGCGATGGCCGGCCGCAGATGACGCCGAACTGGTTTTTGTGGGACGGCAGCCGCTTCTACATCTCCACGGGTTGAGAGAGAGAACCCCACTCCGTTGCCGCATCGGTACTCACCCGCCGCTCC
>CALFMN010000089.1 GCA_937879875.1 uncultured Chloroflexota bacterium
CCCGCATTCGGTTGCAGCATCTCTATCCCACAATCCCGGCGTGACTGCCTACTAGGGCGTGTCTGAATAATCGACGGGCGGCCGTAGCCCGCATTGGATTGCCGGTTTCGGCGGCCCCTCCCACGCGTGGCGAGGGTGAGAAGAGGCCTCACGACCAGCCACGGAACGATGGTTCGAACATTTTTCAGACACGCTCTAACCCTGACGCCGCAAGCGGCGTCTGTCCCTTCCCGACACAGGAAGGGTTGGGGCTGATTACAGACCACCGCGCGGGAAACCAGCCCGCCGCGTGTCCCGCAGGGACACGCAAGCCCCGCTGCCGTCGCACGGCGCTGGGAGCGCTCCAGAAGTCCCTTCCCGCCTCGGGAAGGGACAGACATCGCTTCAGCGATGTCAGGGTTAGGTGCCCCGCACCCGCTGCCGCACGCGTGGACGTTTACAAACGCGGTGTGCGCTGCTACGAGTTACGCATGGCTCGCCGCCCCGGCGCGAGCCGAGCCAGCGAAAGAGGGCAGCACCATGGCAGCACCGATGCGCTTCGGCATCTTCCTCGCGCCGTTCCACCCGGCGGGCCAGAACCCCACGCTCGCGCTCGAACGCGATCTGGAGCTGATTCAGCACCTCGACCGCCTCGGCTACGACGAGGCCTGGATCGGCGAGCACCACTCGGGCGGCTACGAGATCATCGCCGCGCCGGAAGTGTTCATCGCCACCGCCGCCGAGCGCAGCCGCCACATCCGCCTCGGCACCGGCGTCTCCAGCGTGCCGTATCACCATCCGCTGATCCTGGCCGATCGTATGGTGCTGCTCGACCACCTGACGCGCGGTCGGGCGATGTTCGGCGTCGGCCCCGGCGCCCTGCCCTCGGACGCCTACATGATGGGCATCGACACGGGCGAGCAGCGGCGCATGATGGAGGAGTCGGTCGAGGCGATCGTGGCGCTGCTGGCGAACGAGGCGCCGGTGAACCGGCGGACCGACTGGTTCACGCTGCAGGACGCGCGCCTGCAACTGCGCCCGTACAGCTACCCGCACTTCGAGATCGCGATCGCGGCCACGATCTCGCCCGCCGGGCCGCGGCTGGCCGGTCGCTTCGGCCTCGGCCTGCTCAACATCGGCGCGACCTCGGCCGGCGGCTTCGACGCGCTCGGCTCGGCCTGGCAGATCATGGAAGAGCAGGCGCTGCAGTACGGCACGTCGGTCGATCGCCGCGCCTGGCGGCTGGTGGGGCCGATGCACATCGCGCCAACCGTCGAGCAGGCGCGCGCAGAGGTGCGCTACGGCCTGCTCGACTGGCACCGCTACTTCGGCCTGAGCGCGGCCTTCGGCATGAAGCCGGGCGACAACCAGGATCTGGACAGCGTGATCGACGCGATGAACGCGTCGAAGTTCGGCGTGATCGGTACACCGGAGATGGCCGCGGCGCAGATCGAGCGGCTGCTGGAGCAGTCGGGCGGCTTCGGCAGTTATCTGTTCCTGGCGCACGACTGGGCGGACCAGGCGGCGACACACCGTTCCTACGAGCTGTTCGCCCGCGCCGTGGCGCCGCGTTTCCAGGGCTCGGCGCAGATGACGGAGTACTCGTGGAACTGGATGTCGGAGAACCGCCAGCAGTTCGGCTCGGCGATGGCGAACGCGCAGAAGAAGGCGACGGAGCAGTACCTGGCCGAGCGCGCCGCGCTCGTAGGGAATAGGGAGTAGATGACACTTGTGGCACAATGGCCATCGAGATCCGATACTATCGAGACAGGCCGCACACGCTCGCACACGCTCGGATGTATGTCAGGATTGAGAGCAGTTCCACATGCCGGCGTACTGGTTCGACGTGTTTACGCCCTCGACGTGGGAAGAAGCACGCGCTAATGGGTTTGCCGTGTCTGGCTTCAGCCAAAGTAAGCGAGGCGTGGTCGCGCGCGTCGAACCGGGCGACATCCTCATCTGCTATTTGCAGGGGCGGACAGCACTCGTCGGTGCTTTAGAGGTCACGGGCAAGTCCTACTACGCCACGGAGCCGCAGATTTGGAAGTCGAATGCCTTCCCATCTCGTCTTCCGGTTCGCCTCGTTGTTGATCTCACCCTCGACGGGGTACTCGATTTCCGCGACCTTCTCCCGCACCTGAGCTTCTATAACCCGGAGAACCTGCGCAGCACCTGGGCGCGTTTACAAGGCTCGCCGACGAAGCTGGCCAATGCGGACGGGAGAATCCTCTTCGCGGCGCTCACCGCGAGTAGGGCAGCAGCAATCGAGTCTGTGCGCGTCCAGCCGGAAACGGAATCCCAGGCGCCACGTACTCCTCCCGCGGCCGCAGAAACCGAGCCGCCTGCACCGCTCTTGCTAGCCGGACCGGTCGATTCGCTCACCGGGGAGCTTATGGCCGCCCAACGCGACGCGACGCATGCGGCTCGGTTTGAGCGGGCGGTAGCCGACGCGCTCGCCTTCTTGGGTTTTGACATACAGGTCTACGGCAAGTCGGGCAGAACCGATGTGGTGCTCGAATCTGCACTCGGGCACGACCGCTTCCGCGTGGTGGTCGACGCCAAAGCGAGCAGTAACGGGAAGGTGCCAGAGGGGCAGATAAACTGGCCTGCCATCGCGGCGCACCGGACGTCGGAAGCTGCCGATCATGCAGTGATTGTCGGCGAGCAGTTCGCCGGCGGGAACCTGCTCAAGTTTGCAGACGACTTTGCTATTGCGCTGCTGGACACCGGCACGCTCGTTGAGATCTTACGGCTGCATGCCGCGACGCCGTTCACCGCGGCCGATCTGCGGGCGGTTTTTGCTACGCCTGGCGTAGTAGCGCCCGTGCTGGCCGACCTTCGTCAGAAGTCGGAGGCACTCGCACGCCATTGGGTTCTCATCGCAGAGATTCTCCGTCTCGTCGAGGGCTTCAGCCGCTACGCGCAACCCCTCGCCCCCACCGCCGGGAATCTGCATGCGGTGCTGGTCACACGGGCTTTGGATCGGCAGACAGAGGCTGTAAGCCCGCCCTCAGAGCAAGAGGTAAAGGACGCACTCGTATTCCTCGCGTCTCGGGCACTCGGAATTCTCCGAGCGGTGGAACCGGAGACGGCAGGCTATCGTCTAGCCATGTCCCTCGATACTGCCCTCGCTCGGCTTCAGGCGATTGTGCGGACGGTTGTTGGCTCCTCGAAAGGCATCGCGGACACGTCGACCGCGCGTCGGGTACGTTGACAGGCGGGAGAGACCACTCTACTGCATCGCGGCCGGCCGGCGCACTAAGTCCGACTGGCAGTCCTCCGAGTTCTAATAGCATGCAGATTCGCCGCATTCTTCCTGGTGAGGGGCCGCGGCTGCGCGAGATCCGGCTGCGGGCGCTGGCCGAGGCGCCCACGGCCTTCGGCGATACACTCGCCGCCGCCGAGCAACGGCCCGACACCGTCTGGCACGAGCGCGCCGGCGCCGCGGCGACGGGCAAATGCACCGCCCTGTTCGTGGCCGAAGACGGCGAGCGCTGGCTCGGCCTGGCGGGCGGCGTGGTGGACGAGGAGACGCCGCCGGGCGAGGTTGAGCTGGTCTCGATGTGGGTGGCCCCCGCCGTACGCGGCAGCGGCCTCGGGCGGCGGCTGATCGCGGCGGTGGCCGCCTGGGCGCGGGCGGCCGGCGCAACGCAAATCCGGCTCTGGGTCACGGAAGGCAACGCGCCGGCGATTGCGCTCTACCAGCGTGCAGGCTTCGTCTTCAACGGCGAGACGGCGCCGCACCCCTCGAACGCGGCGCTGCGCGAGGCGCTGATGCTCTGGCCGCTGCCGCCGGCGAACTGAGCGCGTCGTCTACTCCAACTCCACCTGCATCGGCTCCAAAAAGCGCACCACCAGGTTGTAGAAGCCGACGGCCAGCGCCAGCTCGACCATCTGCTCGTCTCCGAGAAAGCTGTGGCAGCCGTTGAAGACGGCGTCGGACACGCGCACGTCGCGCGTAACCGCCTCGGCGTAGCGAATCACCGCGCGCTCCTGCTCGCTGAAGGCGGGGTGCCGCTCCCAGACCGGCAGCGCGTCGATCTGCTGCTCGGTCACGCCGACGCGCCGGGCGATGGCGACGTGGTGGTCGTATTCGTACACCGCCTGCGTGACGCGGCCGACGGTGAGGATCGCCAACTCGCGCAGGTGCGGGTCGAGTTGCGAGCGGTTCAGAATCGCGTTGCCGAGCCGCATGAACTGATGCAGCGAATTGGGGCTGTACGCCAGCGTGCGGAAGATATTGCCGACGCGGCCGCCGTCGCGCGCCAGGTTGTCGAAGAGGTACTGATACTGCTCGGGCAGATCCTCGCGGTTGCGGTAGGGCAGGCGGGCCATGCGACGGCCTCCTCTGTTCGTGCTGGTGACATGTCATCTCCGATGTCGCGTGACAGCGTACAGGATACGCGCCCTCACCCCCGTCCCCTCGCCCAATCCTGGGCGAGGGGCGATCCCGGGTTGGAGCGATCCAATGCGGCGTCGGGTTAAGCGATCGCAGATCGGAACGCTTCAGGCTGGATCGTCTCCTTCTCCCAGGATTGGGAGAAGGAGAGAAGAGAGGATGAGGGCCGAAAGCCGCGGGCGCCTCTCGCCGTCAGAGATGGCGCAGAAACCGCTGGGGATTGGCAAGAAAGTCGCGCGTCAGGCGCACGTGTTCGAGGTCGTCGTAGGCGGCGGGCTGGATGCGCTCGTGTTCGAACAGCAGGATCTCGGCGCCGGGCAGCGCCAGCAGCAGCGGCGAGTGCGTGGCGACGACGAACTGACAGTCCTGCGCCACGCGGTCCTTGAGCAGCGCCAGCAGGCTGAGCACGCGCGAGGGCGAGAGCGGCGTCTCCGGCTCGTCCAGAAAGTACAGGCCATTGGGCGCCAGCCGCGACTGCAGGATGCCCAGAAACGTCTCGCCGTGCGATCGCGCCTGCGGCTCAGCGCCGTAGCGCGCCGCCAGTGCCCGCCGCTGCCCCGCCATCAGCCCCGTGGCGCGGATCTGGCCGATGCTGCCGTCCGGCAAGCGATCGCGGAACTCCTCCTCAAGCTCGCGCAGGCCGGCGATCTCGCGCCCGATGCGCCGTGTAAAGCCGAACACGTCTTCCGCACGCAGAAAGAGCTTGACGCGCGGGTGGCGACGGCGCACGAAGCGGAAGGCGCGGGCGAACTCACGCGCGCCGTGCAGGCTGTCGTCACGCTCGAGATCGCGGCTGCCCACGGCCACGACGCCCATGCCGGCGGCGAGACCTTCCAGCAGTGACGACTTGCCGGAGCCGTTCTCGCCGACGAAGAACGTCACCGGCGCGCGCAGTTCGAGCGTGTCCAACTCGCGCAGCAACGGCAACGACCAGGGAAACCGATCGGCCGGCTCGGCCGGGGCGCGCCGCTCGATGCCGGACAGAAACATCATTGGCGCAGTGTAGCAAGGGCTGCATGCTATCTTCTCCTGAGCACAGCCGCAGGGGAGCAGCAGGAAGCGCTTCCTCTGTTCCCTCCTGACGCGGCACGAAGGGCAAGCTAGAAAGGGACCGGCCATGGCAAAGCGCGTCGAGCGGCGCACGGTAGATCTTGCGCAGTACCCGGACCTCGTCGTCATCTATCTCGGCATGCGTGTGAACACCTGGACCGGCATCAAACGTCTGCTGGGGCTCGGCCCGCAGATTCAGAAGTCGGCCGCGGCCCAGCCGGATGGTCTGCTGCTGCACGAGAACCTGATCTTCTCCCTCCGTCACCTCGGCATGCGCCAGTACTGGCGCGATTGGGAGTCGCTGGAGCGCTGGACGCGTTCGGAGCCGCACCAGCGCTGGTGGAAGCAGTTCCTCAAGGACTCCGGCGGCACCGGCTTCTGGCACGAAACGTACTTCATGCGCGGCGGCATGGAGGCGATCTACGACGACGTGCAGCAGCCGACCGGCTTCCTCAAGTTTGCGCCCGCCGAGCCGGCGCGCGGCGGCATGTTCTCCGCCCGCCGCCGCGCCGGCCTGCCGGGCGAGCCGCCCGAAGCGGCGCTCAGCGAAGCCGCCCTCTACGCCGGCGGCAGAACGCGGTAAGCTGCCTGCGGGCGCCTAACCCCGCCGCGGCTTGCGCCGCGTCTGCGTTAGAAGTCTCCGACGGTTGCGCTGCGCTCTGGCCCCACGGGGGAAGGGTTGCTCGCAGGGCGATCGAATCGCTCCAAACGAACCGCTTCCTCGTAGGAAGGGGAGATCCGAGCGCTTGCGCGAGGGAGGGGTAGGTGCAGGGAGGAGCCACGCCGTGACTACGACTCAGGCGACCATGCAAGAACTGAAGGGCCGCGTCTGCGCCCGCATCGACGCTCAGCGCGACGCCGTCGTCGCGCTGGTGCAGCAGATCTACCGCGAGCCGGAGATCGGCTTCCGCGAGCAGCAGACTTCGGCGCTCGTGCAGCAGACCTTCGACAAGATCGGCGTGCCCTACCGCAAGGGGCTGGCACTGACCGGCGTGAAAGGCGAGCTGCGCGGCGGCGCCGGCCCCGGCCCGGCCGTGGCGATCATGGGCGAGCTGGACGCGCTGATCGTGCCCGATCACATCGACGCGCATCCGCAGCGCCAAACGGCGCACGCCTGCGGCCACAACGGCCAGATCGGTTCGATGATCGGCGCCACGATCGGCCTGCAGGCCGAGGGTGTGCTGGAGTCGCTGTGTGGTCGCGTGGTGCCGATGGCCGTGCCTGCCGAAGAGTGTATCGACATTGAAGGCCGGCTGGAGTTGAAACGTTCCGGCCAGATCGAATTCATCCTCGGCAAGCCGGAGCTGATCAAGCTGGGCGAGTTCGACGATGTGGACATGGCGATGATCGTGCACACGTCGAGCGTCTCAGAGGACGGCCGCTTCGCCGTCTCGCGCAGCAACAACGGCGCGATCATCAAGCACGTGCGCTACACCGGCCGCGCGTCGCACGCGGGCGGCGCGCCGCAACGCGGCATCAACGCGCTCGCGGCGGCCACGCTCGCCCTGGCCGGCATCGACGCACAGCGCCCGACGTTTCGTGACGACGATACCGTGCGCGTGCACCCGATCATCACGGCGGGCGGGCGTTCGGCCAGCATCGTGCCAGCCGATGTGCGCATCGAGACCTTCGTGCGGGCGAAGACGCTGGAAGCGATCGAAGATGCCAACATGAAGGTGGACCGTGCCCTGCGCGCCGGCGCCCTGGCCATGGGTGCCAGCGTCAGGATCACGACGATCCCCGGCTACATGCCGCTCACGCACGACGAGAACCTGGTCGAGCTGATCAGCGCGAACGCGGCGCAGTTGGTGGGCAAAGACCAGGTGGGCCGCACCGGCCATCGCACCGGCTCAACCGACGTGGGCGACATGAGCCTGATCATGCCGGTCGTGCATCCGCATGCCGATGGCGCGGTGGGCACGGGCCATGGCGCCGACTATCACATCGTCGATTACGACAACGCCGTGATCAACGCGGCCAAGGCGATGGCGATGACGGCGATCGACCTGCTCGGCGATGGCGCCGCGCAGGCGCAGCGCGTGACCAGCGCCTTCCAACCACGCTTCACGAAGGATGCCTACCTGACCTTCGTGCGCGGCCTCGCCTACGAGCGCGAGTTCGCGGAGACGTAGGGAGCGGCGGCCCTCACAACCCCCGACCCCCTGCTCTCCCAGATGCATGAGGGTTGCAGACCACGAGACGGTTGCGGGTCTGTATGGGAGCGCGGGGGCGATCCGGCGGAGGCTACGTTGCCGGTCTACGGGAAACGCCGGAACATGCGCCACTGGTCCGTGATCGATGGGTCTTGCAGGTAGGTCCAACTTCCCTGCCCGCCGAAGGTATCGACGCCCATCATCAGGCTGCCGTCGAAAAAGAAGCCGTTCCCGGCGCCGTCGCTCAGCCAGAAGGCGACGCCCCAGCTACGCGGCGCGCCGGCCCGCGTGTTCCAGGCCTCGCCCTGACCCTGCAAGGTCATGCCGTTCTGCGTCAGCGTGACGCTGATCGGCGTGCCGCCGGTGCTGTCGGCGCCCTGACTGGCGATCACGGCGGTACCCTGAGCATCGCTGTAGGTCAGCGTGAGCGAGGGGAATTCGGGCGGCGCATCACCGGCGCGGGCGGTGCCGGCCGGGCCGATCGCGAGCGCGCCCAGGCAGAGCAAGGCCAGTGCGAGCAAGACCAACGGGGCGCAGGGACGGAGTGCGCGAATCGATCCAATCAAAGCTGCCTCCCTGAAGCTGATGCGGGAAAACGCTGCTGGACCCAATAGACGGCCGGCACACGGGAAATCTTGCGGCGCACGCTGCCGGCCGAAGCGAGGCGTTGTGCGCGCAGCGCCCGTCCGGGGCACCTAACCCCGCTTTCGCTGAAGCGAAAGCTCCCTTCCCGACACGGGAAGGGTTCGGACTGAGGACAAACGGGTGGGTGGGCGACCAGCCGGCCGCGTGTCCCGCAAGGACACCCCTGCCCCGCCGCCGTCGCATAGTGATGGGAGCGCTCCTGAAGTCCCTTTCCCGCCTCGGGAAGGGACAGACCTAGCTTCAGCCAGGTCAGGGTTAGGTGCCCCGGACGGGCACAAGCTCAGCGAGAGGACGATGTCCCGCCCGCGGGCGCCGCCGGACCGGATCAGGCGTATAGTCACGGGCAAGACGAGGAGGCGCACGATGGCCAGCGGGCGCGTGGCGCTGGTGCTGGGCGCCGGGGGCATCACCGGCGGCGCCTACGAGTTGGGCACGCTGGCGGCGCTGCACGAGCGCAGCGGCTGGGAGCCGGCTTCCGCCCGCGCCTTCATCGGTACCAGCGCCGGCTCGTGGATCGCGGCGCTGCTGGCGAGCGGACGGCCGCTGGCGCAGATGGCCGGTTCTGCCTGGCCTCCTGAGCCGGGCCGTCGCCGCGCTGCTGGCGGCAGCAGTACGCACGATCTGTATACACCCGCGCCACGCGTGTCTTCGCCCTTCTGGTGGGCGCGGCCGGGCGGTCTGCTGGCCGAAAGCGGCCTCTTTTCAACGGAAGGCATGGAACGACGGCTGCGTGCCCGGCTGGGCGAGGCCGCGCACGGCTGGCCCGCGCCGAATCTGCGCATCGCCGCCTTCGACGTGCAGCGGCGCCGGCGCACGGTCTTCGGCGCCGCGGGCGCGCCTTCGGTCACGGCCTTGCAGGCTGTCACCGCCTCATCCGCCATCCCCGGCGTCTTCCGCCCCGTCGTGATCGACGGCGTACCGTATCTCGACGGCGGTGTCGCTTCGACCACGAATCTCGATCTCGCGGCCGAGTTTGCCGCCGAGATCGACCTCGTGCTCTGCCTCGCGCCGCTGGCCGGCGAACGGCCAGACGGCGCACCGGCGCCCGGCCCCGGCATCTACGGCCAGATGCTGACGGGAGCCCTGGCGGCAGCGGCCGGCCGCCAGGTCGAGGCCGAGGCGCACCAACTTCGCGCGACGTTTCCACGGATCGAGGTCATCGTCTTTCGCCCGAACGCCGCGGACCAGCGCGCGATGGGAGGCAACGCTATGTCGGGCCGTCGCCGGGAACCGACGCGCGAGCAGGCCTACCGCTCGGCGCTGGAGGCACTCGAGCGGCCGGAACTGCGCATCGCGCTGGCACGCGGCGGTATCGGCGAATAGCGGGAGATCGCTTGCCGTTGCGGCGAGAGCTGGCGCGTTTCCAACAAGCAGCTATTGACCACCTTCCGCGCGGCCGGCGCGATGAGGGAGAATGGCGATGGGCGCCGCTTGCGCCGGGTTTCACAAATGTCCGGAGCTTCAACCGCGCCGGCAGGACGTTCGCTGGCCTCGCGACGGCGGGCGCCGGGAGCGTTGCGCCTTCGTGCCCGCCGCGCCGTGTTCGCCCTGCGCGAGGCGCCGACGTTGCGTTTCGCCTACGCGCTGGCGATCGCGGGGCAGACGCTGGCCGGCTACCGGTTGCTGGTTTGGCGGCAACGCAACGCGCCCGCCGCCGTGCGCGCGGCCGCGCTGCGCGCCGAGCACCAGGGCAACGCCGAGCGTATCTACGCCGCGGTGCTGCGCTTGCAAGGGCTGATGATCAAGATCGGGCAGACGCTCGGCTCGAACCCGGCCGGTGTACCCGCGCCGTACATCGACGTGCTCTCCCGCCTGCAAGACGCCGTGCCGCCGCGCCCGTGGCCGCTGATTCGCCCCGCGATCGAGGCTGGCCTGGGCCGGCCGCTACATGAAGCGTTCGCCCGCATCGAGCATCGCGCCGTGGCCGCCGCCAGCCTGGCGCAGGTGCACCGCGCCACGCTGCACGACGGCCGCGAAGTCGCCGTCAAGGTGCTCTATCCGGGCATCGAGCGGCTGGTGCAGTCGGATTTGCGCGTGCTGCGCGTGCTGCTCTGGCTCGAAAGCCACTTCGCCGGCTATCCGTTGCAGCCCGTGTACGACGAGCTGGCGCACAACGTGCCGCTGGAAGTGGACCTGCTGCACGAGGCGGACGCAATGGAGGAGATGGCGGCGCTGTTGGCCGGCTGCGACGATGTGAAGATACCGCGCGTCGTGCGTGAGCTGTCCAGCCGGCGGGTACTGGTGATGGAATGGATCGACGGCATCAAGATCACCGACGTTGCCGGCCTGAGCGCCGCCGGGCTCGACCCGCAGCAGCTCTGCGAGCGGCTGACGGACCTGTACTGCCGCCAGATCTTCGACTTCGGCTTCTTCCACGCCGACCCGCATCCCGGCAACCTGTTTGCCTTACGCGACGGCCGCATCGCGCTGGTCGATTTCGGCCTGACGCGCCGGCTGCCGCGGTCGGTGGTGCGCGGTCTGGCGCTGCTGAGCCGCGCGATCATGACCGGCGACGATGCCAGCACGGTCGAGGCGTTCCGGCTGCTCGGCTTCCGCCTGCGCGATACGAGCAATCAGGAGGCGCTGATCGCCACGGCCAACTTCTTCCGCGCTGTCACCGATCCGGCGACATATGAGCAGGCGGGCGCCCGCGCCGGTGATGCGGAGGAGGCGCTGCGCGCGGTGAACGACGCCATGCGCCGCGCCACGCGGGCCAACCCGTTCGTCGAGTTCCCCGGCGAGATCACGCTCGTCTCGCGCGTCTTCGGCCTGATGACGGGCGTGGGCGTGGGCATGGGCGCGACGCCGAACGTGCTGGCACCCGTGCTGCGCTGGACGGCGCCGGCAATTGCGGACACCGACTCGACCGCCGCGTCCGCGGGCTGATGGCCGGCGCGCTGCCCATCCGCGCCTTTCGGCCCTCAATCCCCCGTCCCCTTTCCCCCAATCCTGGAGGGAAAGGGGCGATCCGGTTTGAAGCGATCCGGAAAAGGCGTCGGGCTAACCGCACCGGCCACGGAACGCTTCACCCGGGTTCGCCCCTCTCCCAGAATTGGGAGAGGGGAAGGGGGTGAGGGCGAGGGCCGCTTCCGGCGCGTCACCCGCCAGCAGCGCCGTGGCCCAGCCGCGCTTGAGCGCTGCGTCGATCTCGAAACGGTGGCGGGCGTCGGCCAGTTCGCGCTGCGTCCAGCCGCCGGCCGCGTCGTCCGCCACGACCAGGCCGACCTTGAGCACGTCGGGGATACGCTGAAGGCGCCGGCTCGCATCCGCGATCGCCCGCGCGGCGACCGCCTCTGCGTCGAGCGCGAGCAGCGCGTCGAGCACCGCGGCCACGTGCTCCTTGCCTATCGGGTTCAGCGCGACGAGCGGCAGCAGATCGACGTCGTCCGTGCCGCCCTGCATGACTTGAAGGTATTTGCGGAAGCGCTGCCCGCCGCGCGGCGTGTCGTACAGCTCGCGCTCGACGTTCAGCAGCGGTACCAGCTCAAGCTGCATCGCTACTCCTCCGCCCCCGTGGAACGCTCTGCGGTCGCCCTTCCCGCCGATCGAACGGCCGTGCCGATGCCGCGCATCAGCAGGCCGACGAGCTGTTCCCGCGCCCGCTCCGGCGCCCAGCCGTGCCGGCCGCGCAGGTGCACATACGGCCAGCAGACGGCATTGAAGAGCACGTTCGCCAGTTCGCGCGGCTCGGTTTCCGGCGGCAACGAGCGGTCGGCGATGCCATCGCGCAGCAGCCGCTCGATCGGCTCGTTGAAGTTGAAGCCCGGCCCTCCGGACTGGTGAAAGGCCGTATCCGAGGCGAGCAGCAGCGGCAGGTGACGATCGGCCACGGCGCACAGCGCCTCAAGCGCCTGGCGCAGCCGCTCCCGGCCGCTGCCCTCCGCCGTCAGGATCGGCCAGAGCGCATCGCGGTAGTCGGAGGCGAGCCGGGCCAGCAGGGCGGCGATCAGCGACTCGCGCGTCACGCCCTGCCGCCAGAGCGTGACGCGCGAGATCCCGGCCTGCTCAGCCACGCGGTCGAGACTGATCGCCTCCAGGCCGCCCTCGGCGAGCACGGCCACGGTTGCGTCAAGCAGCTTCTGATCCATCGCCGCGTCAAACCCCAAGGAAACAGCGCAACGTGTCATACTCTGAATTGCAACATTGATGCTGCACATCAGAATATACTGAGCTTCTGAAACGGAGCGGCATAGCTGCTCCGCTGGCCCGGCGTGCCTGCTGTCAGTGTACCCGCTCGGCGCGTGGTGGTCGGCTCCCGCCGCGGTGTACCAGCGGCAAGCCGCTTGTAGGTCGGGCCACGACGGGAAGGGGCTGGACATGGACTTCGGACGCATTCAAGAGGCGCAGGAGCGGCGGCGACAAGAGCTGCGCGAGGCGATGCGTCGGGCCGCGCTGCTGCGCGATCTCGATTGTCCACCGCCCGCAGCCAGACAGACCGCTGGTCGTCACGCCGAGCGGACCAACCGGCGCCGCCTGCTGGCCGCTGGTTCGCCCGTCGGTTGGCTGCGGGCGTTCCTTGCGCGGGCGCGGGCCTGGCGGCGCGTCTGATCGGAGGCGCTTCCGCGCCGGCGCATTCGGAGGACCGCCTGAAGCGGCCGCGCCGCTGCTCGCGTCGCAGAAAACGATCGTGCCGTCGCGGAATACGGATCCGCGAAATTCGCCCGCGCGATCGTTTACGTTGTATGGAGCCTTCCACCGGTGGAGGTGCATGGCGCCGCACCCGCGTACGCGAGGCCGAGCGCGATGTCTGGAAAGAGCAACACCACCGTCGCGATCCCGGCGGAGCCCGCCGCGATTCCCGCGCCGCGCACACCGCTGCTCGGCCGCGCGGCGGAGCTGGCCGCCGTACGGGCGTTGCTGCTGCGCGACGACGTGGGGCTGACCACGCTCACCGGCCCGGGCGGCTCGGGCAAGACGCGGCTGGCCGTCGCCGTTGCCCGCTTGACCGCGGACGCCTTTGCGGACGGCGTGGTCTTCGTCTCGCTGGCGCCGCTGGCCGAGCCCGTGCTTGTCCCTGCCATGATCGCCGCGGCGCTCGGCGTGCGCGAGGCCGGCGGGCAGCCGCTGCTCGCCACGCTGCAAGGCTTCCTGCACGAGAAGGCGATCTTGCTCGTGCTCG
>CALFMN010000090.1 GCA_937879875.1 uncultured Chloroflexota bacterium
CCGCATTCGGTTGCAGCATCTCTATCCCACAATCCCGGCGTGACTGCCTACTAGCAGGCTGATGAAAAAGTAGATTTGCCAAGATTTCATCCGGTCGTTATGTTCAGCACCACGAGGGACTTGTCAAGAGTTGACAGCCAAAAGCGGGCGTTTTTCAGCAGCCTGCTAGGGCTTCTTGCTATCGGCAGGTCGGTTGCTTGTACGAATGGCGGAGCCATGCGCGGCGCCTGCTGGGCGGCTGAAGCCGCCCCTACGACACTGCCACACCGGCGGCCGTGGTCACGTCGGGACGGAGGGATTCGCCCGCCCGCGCCACCTCTGCCGCTCGCCCATGAAGCAGCAGCCCCGGTTACTTTCGGTGGTGTTACACCGTCGCAAGCAGCCACGCCGTACCATCGTGCACTCCAGCAAAATCGGGCTGCCGCAGAGCTACGCCGGTTAGTCCTGCTTCGCTGCCTGGCCCGTCTTCGTACTGAAAAGCACGCGCGATTCACATTGCCCAACGATCGGATCATCAACGTGAAGGCTGAGCGATTTGGAACGGTTCCGTAAGAACAATAACACCTCTTGCCAAGGCCACAGGTACCTATCGGCAACGTTCTGGAATGTTCTGCCCTTTGAAATCGCCTCGTTGACTCTCCACTCAATCAGTTGCCCTCGGGTCTCTGTGTCACTCTCTTTGAATTCCAGAGAGATGGCCAGATCGATATCATTCAGCTTGGATACCTCGGTAAGATAGCTTCCGAAGGCACGCACCTCGGTTACTGCATAGACAAATCTGTCATCGCTGTTTACATACATGACTCGTTCTAGCAGTTCATTGACCAACCTCTCAGCCGTACGTCGATATATAGGTTTACCAGCGGGAGCCATTGATAGAGCGTTCCCCTGCACAGTGGTCTGGTACAGCTCTCTACCGTCTCCGTGGATTCGTGACTGATGGTTCTGTGACTTTGATACGAGCTCCTGCCGAAGCAACTCCTCCACCAATCTCGTTGCGTCGATTGACGAGAGACCCAGGATCTCTGCTATATCTTCTTCAGACCATTCAGATCCCCTGATTCGACGCAACAAACGCCTGATCTCAAGGATATGGATGTCCAAAACTCGTGTGGAAGGATCGATTCGCATACACACATCACCACTGCACAAACATCGGCATCACCACATGGACGTAGTTGTCGAGGCCGAGGGGGCGAATGACGCCGGGCTGTGATGGGCCTTGCGTTTCGAGCGCGACTTTACCGTCTGAGATGACGTTCAGCACCTCTTGCAGGTACTTGCTGTTGAAGGCGATCTTGCTGCTCTCGCCTTCGACCGCGGCGTCGATCTCACCCTGATTGTCGCCGATCTCTTCGGCACGCGCCGAGATCTGCAGGCGGCCTGGTGTCAGATCCTCGCCTGGATGTAGCTGCAAACGCACAATGCCGCTGCCGTCGCGCGCGAAGATCGCGGCGATTCTCGTTTCGCGCAGGAACTCACGGGCATCAACCGTCGCGCGCGTGTTGTGCGCCTTGGGGATGAGCTGGCCGTAGTTGGGGAACGGACCCTGCTTCAGCTGCGCTACCATCTCCGCTTCGATGTCTTTGTTCACGACGCGGAACATCACGCTGCTGCGGTTGGCGTTCACCATCATCTCCACCGGCGCCTCTTCGTCGGTCAGCAGGCGCGCCAGCTCGTTTAGCGCTCGGGCCGGCACAATGATCTCCAGTTTCTCCGTGGCCGGCTCGGTAAGCGCCAGATGGAACACCGCCAGGCGGAAGCCGTCGGCCGCGGCGAGCGTCAGCTCGTCGCCGTCGATCTGGAAGTGCACGCCGGTCAGCACCGGGCGCGTGTCGTCGGTCGCCGCCGCAAAGGCGACGTGACCGATCGCCTGCTTGAGCGCCTGCCGTTCGATGCGGATCGCAAGCTCGCTCTGCACGGCTGGAATCGGCGGGAAGTCATCGGCATCCATGCTGCCGATGGTCGCTTCGTTGCGGGCGCAGGTGAGCCGTAGTGTGCGCGAGCGCGGTGGCAAGGTCAGCGCGATCTGATCCTGCGGCAGGGAGTTGACGAAATCCTGAAACAAGCGCGCCGGCACGGTCGTCGTGCCTTCTTCCTCGATGCGGGCGCCTACCCAGCAGCTCAGCGCGATTTCCAGGTCCGTCGCCGCCAGCTTGAGCCGGCCGCTGTCGGTCGTCACCAGCACGTTCTGGGTAATCGGCAGCGTCGAGCGCGCAGCCACGGCAGGGCGAACAACCGCCAGGCCACGCGCCAGGTTCTCTTGCAGACAGGAGATTTTCATCTGATCACCCACTAACGCCGTTCAGCAATATCGGCGCGTTTGGCTGAGTATAGCGCACATAGCGCGCCTCGTCTAGAGCCTCTATGCCCGCGCCGGCCGGGAGTCTGCATGACGGGAATATCGCTCGCGCCGCGCCGCGACGACGCATTCTCGCGGCCCGGCGGGCTGAATCGCTATGATACGCACGAGCGCGGGTATTGCCCCGCAGCTCTGCTCGCGAAGGACGCTCCGGTGAAGCTGCCCTTCCCGCTGCAGCCCGATGAACAGGTTGTGCTGGTCACACACCGGCACTGGATCTTTTTCGTGCCGCGCTTCATTGGCTACGCGCTCGCGGCGCTGGTGCCCGCCGGTCTCCTGTTGCTGGTGCTGCGTATCCAGGGCTGGTTTCATGGCACGACGGCGCGCGTCGCCCTGCTTGCCTGTCTGCTCTGGCTGCTCTACTGGCTGGCCCGCCTGGCTCTGCTCAAGTATCGCTACGACCGCGATCTGTGGGTGATCACCAACCATCGCGTTGTCGATCTCGTCGCCACCAGCCCCTTCAACTTTCATATGTCTACCGCCGCGTTGCTGGAGATCGAGGACATCTCCACCAGCATCGACGGCATCTTCCAATCGGCGTTCAACTACGGCAATTTGGAGTGCCAGACGGCGGGCGAGGTACGCCACTTCACCTTCCGCGGCGTGCCCGATCCGCGCCGCATCGCCGCTGTGCTCGAGCACGAGTCGCTGCTGGCAAAAGGCAAGCTGCCGCCGGCGCTGCGCGACACGCCGACCGAACCGTTGCACTGAGCCACGGCAGTCTGGCCGCCGGTCACTCCGCCGGCTGGAACCTGACCAGCGTCATCGCCTCGCTCACGTCGTCGTAAACCACGCTCACGGCCATGCCGACGCGGATCGCCTCGTTGGCCACCCCGACCAGATTGGTGTAGAGCCGTGGTCCCTCTGCCAACTCCACCGCCGCGACGTTGTACGGCACGTCGTCTTTGAACGACGGATCGTAGACCTGGTGCATGATCACGAAACTGTACACGGTTCCGCGCCCGCTCACCGGCGTCCATTCCGCGGCATCGCTCAGGCAGTTTGGGCAGAAGCTGGTGGGCGGAAAGCGGAAGCGGCCGCAGGCGCTGCAGCGCGGCAACGCCAGCCGGTGCGCCTTCGCCGACTCCCAGTAGGGCCGCGTCTCGTCGGTAATTGCCGGCAGCGGTTTCGTGTAGCTCGCCAAGATCACGCCTCCGTGTCCGGGAGAGGGTCAATCGGGAGGGCAGCCCCCAGCGCGACGGCTTCCCTGCCCGTATGTTCCGTGTCAGTCTATCGGCTGGCGTCCAGATTCGCGCCCCCGCCAGCCGGCGGGCCGCGCCGTCAACTCCAGGTCCATTCCACGTTCCATATCTTCCCCCTCTCTGGCGAAGCTGGAGAGGGGGTCAGGGGGTGAGGCCACGCCGTTACAGTTCAAACCGCGTGCCGACGCTGTTCTGAATGAAGGCCTCCGGCAGGGCCGAGGCGAGCGCGTGCGTCGCCCGCCAGCCCGTGCAGTGCGCCGGCACCACCACCTGCGGCTCCATCCAGGCCAGCGCGGCCACGGTAGGCGCAATCGTCGGCTCCCAGACCCGGCCGCCCAGATGGAAGCCGCCCATGATTGCATAGATCGGCTCGATGCCAGTCAGCTTGCGAGCGTAGCGCACGATGTTGACGATGCCGGCGTGCCCGCAGCCTGTCAACACCAGCAGCCCTTTGTCGCGCAGGTGCAGAATGATGGCCTGGTCGTCGAGGGTCTGCGTGTCCGGCTCCCAGGCGCCGTGCTTGAACGCCTGCTGCATTGGCATGCCGATCTCGAAGTCCGTGGTGCGATCGACTTCGCCCGTGATCAGCAGGGCGCCGTCGAGCAGAAACGAGGGCTGGCGCTCCTCCACGATCTCGAAGCCGGCGCCGCGCAGCGCCGGCTTGCTCGTTGTCGGCAGCTCGATCGGCTCGCGGCCCTCGATCACCAAGCGCCGCCGGTTCCAGAACTGCGGGTGCAGCACCAGCGGCAGACCGGAGCGGCCCAACTCGCGTTGCAGGCCTTCCAGCCCCATCGTGTGGTCGAAATGACCGTGGCTGAGCACGACGGTCTCGATCTCTTTGGCGGGAAGCTGCAGCCGGCGCATATTCTCGACCATGCCGTCCGGCGAGACACCCGTGTCGAACAGGATCGTGTGCTGGCGCCCGTTCCGCTCGACGGTCAGCAAGGCTGAGAAGCCGTGCTCGGCCCGCGGCATGTCCGGCCCGGAGCCTTCTTCCAGCAGCGGGTTCGCCACGCGCGGCCCGCTGGGACCGCGCAGCGCCGCCCGCTTCGCCGGGCCCTGGTCGGGCATCAGCGTGTCGAAGTAATTGTCAACCAGCGTCGTGATCTGGACCGCATCGACCGTTTCGAGCCGGATGGGAGCCATCGCCGCGTCCTCCGTTGGGCGGCCGGTTGCCGTCGCCGCCGGGCCAGCGCTCAGGTCGACCGCGGCTCCGCGGCCTCTGCTTCAAGCCGCCGGTAGCGCGTCAGCGCCGGCGCGGCCGAGAGCACGCCCAGCAGAAACGCGACCACGAGCACGACCGCCGAAACAGCGCCGTTGGGCTTGAACACCATCAGCACGATGATGCCGCTCGGCAGCGTCGTCATCGCTTGACCCGCAATCCATAGCGCGGGATCGTGGACCGCCAGCCGGGCAGCCCGCGTCGGTGCTGCGGCGGGCGCGCCTTCCAGCGTGCGCCGCGCCGCCGCCAGCCGGCCGCGCAGCAGCAGCGGACCCAGCGCGATCGTGATGATCAGACCAAGGATCGCGGCGTTCACCCAGCCGTCGCGCCAGCTCCAGCGATCCGAGACCATGTATGCCGCTGGGAAGAAGGCGAGCGCACCCAGCGGCGCGACCAGCCGCTCGGCCACGGCGGCCTGGCGCAGCCACTCGCGCAGCGCCTCCACGCTCTGCGCCCGCCGCGCCCCGCCCAACGCGCCGATGAACAACGCGATCACGCTGAACAGCGCGACGATGCCGGCGATGTGCAGCAAAAGGGCGAGATCGTAGCCGTTCAGGACGCTGCTCCGTGGCGCGGAACCGCGGGTCCGCCAGCAGGAAGAATAGCAGCCACGAGGGCTTCCGCTCTACGCGCCCGTGGCGCGTTCTAATCGCGCGGCGGGTGAGGGATCGCTTCCAGCAGCTCGTCGCGGAACTGCGGATGGGCGACTGCCGCGAGGGCGCGGGCGCGCGCGTGAACCCCTTTGCCGCGCAGATCGGCCACACCGTACTCCGTCGCCACGTAGTCGAGCATCGTGCGCGGCGACGTGACGGCGGCGCCGGCTGCCAGCGTGGCGACGATGCGCGAGGCCGAGCCCCGCGCGGCGGTTGAGGGCAGGGCGATGATCGAGCGGCCGCCCTTCGCATGCATGGCCGCTTCCATGTAGTCGAACTGCCCGCCGATGCCGCTGATCTGCCGCCCGGCGACCCATTCGGCGTTCACCTGGCCCGATAGATCGACCTCTACTGCCGAATTGATCGCGACGAAGTTGTCGAGCTGGCGCACCGTGGCCAGCCCGTGCGAATGCACGGCCGAAACGATGGCGAAGCGCGGATTGTCATCGACGTAGTCGTACAGCTTGTCGGTGCCCATCACTTCGCCGCCGACCACGCGCAGCCGGTCGATCGTCTTGCGGGCGCCGGTGACGACGCCGTCTTCGATCAGAGGAATCATGCCGTCGCAGATCATGCCGGAGTGAATGCCGAGGTCCTTGTGATAGCGCAGCGCTTCAAGGATCGCCTGCGGAATCGAGCCGATGCCGATCTGGAAGGTGGCGCCGTTCGGCACGAATCCCGCGACATAACGCGCGATCGTGCGCTCCAACGCGCCAACCTGCGGCGGATCGTACGGCAGGAGGGGACGATCGACCTCGATGGCGTAGTCGATCTCGGAGATGTGGATGCTGTTGCCGCGGGTGCGTGGGGCGCTGTGGTTGATCTCCGCGATCACCAGCGGCGTCTGCGCAACGAGGCCCAGGCAGGCTGAGACCGAGGCGCCCAGCGTGCAGTAGCCGCGGCGGTCCGGCGTCGAAACCTGAATTAAGACCGCATCCACGGGCAACTGGCCGTCCGGCGCGAAGACCAGCGGCATCTGCGAGTAACGCAGCGGCAGGTAGTCGGCGCGGCCGTCACGCACGAGCTGCTCGGTCTCGCCGGTGACGTGGGTAGTGACGAGGCGGAACGGCCGCGGCACATGGTCGAGGAAGCGTACGTGGCGCATCACCAGGCCGGTGTAGAGTTCGAGGTCGTCAAAATGACTGGCGGCCTCGCCCAGCGCGTCGCAGAGCGCGGTCGGCAGGCCGCAGCCGGGCGCGATCAGGACACGGCCGCGCCGCGGCAGCCTGCGCACGGCACCATCCGGGCTCTCGACTTGCACGCCCACGCCTCCTCGTCTGCGCCGTCGCGTAACGGCGCCGGCGGTGCGGATGTCCGAACCATACCATTGCGCCACGGCTGGTGATTTGGGCAGGGCGCGACGGCCTGCTCGTCACCAGCGCGCACGAACGGCGCGCCCATGAGGCGGTGCGAGGAGGTTGCGATGCAGGAACTCGATCAGGCACGCCTGTACGAGGAGTACCGGGCCGCCCTGCAAACCTACGTGTTCGAAGGCACCGCTTTCTGGAACCGGATCACGGCGTTTGTCTTGTTGAACTCGGCGCTGCTCGTGGCGCGCAACGCGCTGCCAGCGGGCCACGCGGCCGACTGGATGCGGGCCGGCGTCGGCGTGCTCGGGCTGGCCGCGGTACTGCTCTGGGGCCACACGGCGTTGCGGGCGCACTACCTGCTGGCGTTCTGGATCGCGCTGCTGCGCGACATCGAGCACCGGCTCGGCATGGAGCAGAACGCGCCGTACCACATGTACGACGCGTTCATCCGTGCGCGGCCGGTGCAGATGCCAGGTGGCGAGACGATGCGCCTGCCCCGCCTGGCCCGCATCAACGTCAACGACTCGACCTCACTGGCGCTCACGCTCGTCTTCGCCGTCGTCTGGGTCATCTCGATCGTGCGCATGGCCTGAAGGAGGGCGGAGGCGCGCGTGGAGCGGGCGCATCTCGTGTGGCGGCGCGCTGCTGGTCGCGCCTGCGGGCGCGAAGGGCACACGCCATGCGCCCTGCAGCGGCTTGCTAACCCGACGTCCTGTCGTCCTGGCAGCGCTGGATCGCCCCTTCTCTCCCATGCGCTCTTGATACGTGGCAGATCTCCTACACCCGTGTGTATGGGAGAGAAGGGGAAGGGGGTTATGAGCGCCGCTCCTGCGCCCTGCCTCAGTCGTGCCCCTCGGCGAACTGATCGGAGAGGCCGTAAGCCTGCATCTGCTCGTAAAACTCCTGCGTCTCGTGGCCCATCAGCACCAGATCGTGCGGGGCGCCGGCACGGTCGCGCACGTGGTTGCGCAGCAGCCCTTCGACGCGGAAGCCGAGCTTCTGAAACACCGCGATCGCCGCCTTCTGCTCGATCGTCATCTCCGCCACGATCTTGCCGATGCCGCGCTGGATCGCGAGCAGAAACACCTCGCTCGTCAGCCGCGTGCCCAGACCGCCCAGCCGCGTGTTCTGGTCGACGACGACGCGTACCTCGCCGACATGCTCGCTCCAGGGCACGCTGTTCGTGTGCAGGCTCGCCTCGCCCACCAGCTTGTTTCCCTGCAAGGCGAAGACCGTCACCACCTGCCCGCGGCGTACGCGCTCCGACCATTGGTCGATCACCGCCCGCTGCGTCACATCGCGGCGCAGGAAGAGCAGATCTTCCGCCGGAATGCGGCAGAAGAACTCGTGCAGCAGGCCCGCGTCCTCGGGCGTCATCAGCCGCAGTATCACGGTCTGCCCATCGCGCAGTTCCACCTCTTTCGGGTAGCCGCCGGGCGCGATCGCATCCGGCTGCGGCGCGGCGCCGTCGGCGTTCGTCGTGGTCATCGCCTGCCTCCTCGGCGCGCCGCGCCCGCCGGCGCCGTCTGCGAGCGTTCGCCCAGCCAGGCGGCGACTTTGGGCCAGAGCGTCTGCACCGCCTTGCGGCCGGCCGCCAGCCCAACGTGGCCGCCGGGCATGACCACCAGTTCCTTGTCGTCGCTGCCGACGAGGTCGGGCTGCATCTGTGTCGCCGGCAGTTGCACGATGTGGTCGGACTCGGCCGCCACGGCCAGGAAGCTGCAGCGGATCGCCTTCAGATCCACGCGCCGGCCGCCCAGCTCCAGCGTGCCTTTGACCAGCTTGTTGCCGCGCGCCAGCTCGATCGTGGTCTGGCGGAAGCACTCGCCGGGGAAGGGAATATGATCGTTTGTCCACTGGTCGAAGGCGCGGTACTGCTCCACGAAGCGGTCGTTCATCACGTTCTGCCAGAGATTGATGTAGCGTACTGGACTGAACTCGCTGGCCGGCTTGAGCATGCGGAACGACTGCTGGATCAGCTCGGGCGGGATATTGCCGTAGACGTCGACCAGGCGGTCCACGTCCATCGACAGCTCCTGAGACCAGAAGTTTTGCAGGCCCATCTGGGAAAAGTCTACCGGTGTTGCCAGCGTGATCAGGTTGCGCAGCGGTGCCTCGGGGTGCGTGCCCGCGTAGAGCAGGGCCAGCAGCCCGCCCATACAGTAGCCGAACAGCGAGAACTCGCTCGCCTCCGACTCTTCAAGCACCACGCCCACGACCTCGGGGATCATGTCGAGCGCATAGCTTTCCAGCGTCAGCGACTTGTCCTCGGGCCGCGGCGTGCCCCAATCGATCAAATAGACATCGATGCCCTGGCCGACCAGATACTCGATGAACGAATTCCCCGGAATCAGGTCGAGGATGTAGGGCTTGCTGACGAGCGAATGCACCATCAGCAGCGGCACCGGATACACGTCGGCGGTGGTGCGACGGTAGCGGTAGAGCTGTGCCGTGCCGCGCTTCCAGAGCACGTCTTTCGGCGTTTTGCCCACGTTCGCTTCGTCGCGGGCCGAGAGCACCTCCAGCGTGCGCATCGACTGCAGCATGGCGCGCTGCAACTCGGCCTGGAACTGCTGAAGCTGGCCGCTGAAGACGTCCGGGGGCGTCAGTGGCGCGGAACGCTGTGCAGTCATCGGCTGCCTCCCCAGAAGCGAGGCCGCGCTGCCGCCGTGGTGCGCGGCCTCATCACCGGCGGACGGCGATCGGGTCGAAGCGCCGGGCTCAGGCGCCGTTGCCGTTGCCGCGGGCCTTCTTCGCGCCGCCGCCGGCCTCAAGCGCCTCGACCTTCTTCAGCAGGCGCCGCTGCTCGGCGGCCAGCGCCGAAAGCTGGGCCTCCATCGAGGCGAGCCGTTCGCCGATCGCCGTGATGTCGGTGCGCGTGGGCAGGTTCAGCGACTGCATGTAGCGCTCGACGTTGCGGGCGAGGCTCTGCTGGAAGGCGAGGTAGCCCTCCATGTAGCGACCCATCATCCCCGCGAAGGCTTCGGTGCCCATCGCCTGGTTGAGGTACTGGTTCCACTGCTGCTCGGCCTGCTCGGCCATCTGGCGCCAGGGTCCGAGCAAATCCTGCGGAGTCGGGATGCGCGGGGCACTCTCGGCCATCATGCCCTCCTTCGGCCGCACGGCGCCCACGACACGCGGGCGCCGTGACCGCCGTCTTGTGCCCGCTACAATACGCCCGCCGTCAAGCCTTTGCTATCGTCCCTGCCGAGGCAACCGCTCTCTGCTTCGCCCCGGCTTGCTGCCGGACGCTGATCGCCCACGCTCTTCGACGCTCACACGCCAACCTGCCGGCGTGTCGGATCGTTCACATCCCGCGCGTTTGTGCGATCACCGCGCCGCCGGCAGCCGCCCGCTACTTTCGTGCTGACATGTTGATCGGGGGCGTTCACGGTATCGTTCAGGATCGTTCAGGAAGGGAGAGTACCCGGCATGTTGCGTGTCTTCTCAGCGCCGCGCCGCTTGCGCTTCCCCGGCCGGCGGTTGTTGCTGGCGTTGCTGCTTGAGCTGGTGCTGTGCGCCGGGGGCTACCTGCTGTATTCCGGCGTGCGGGTCGCCGTGCTGGGCGAGGCGGCTGCGGCGGTGGCACACGGCTGGAGCGTGCTCGACCTCGAAGTTGCCTTGCACGTCGCCTTCGAGCTGCCGCTGCAGACGCTGGCGCTGCACCTGCCAGGTCTGGTTCAGTTCTTCAACTTCTACTATCTCTACGTCTATCTGCCCTTCATCGCGATCACGGCGGTCGTGCTGTTCCTGCGCAACCGCAGCCGCTATCGCCGGGCGCGGCGCACGTTTCTGATCTCCGGCGGCATCGGTCTGCTGATCTTTGCGTTGTTTCCGGTCGCGCCGCCACGCCTGTTGCCGCAGGCCGGCTTCGTCGACACGATCAGGCTGCTCTACCCCGCGTCGTATTTCTACCCGCGCGAGGGCCACGTCAACCAGTTCGCCGCCATTCCGTCGTTCCACGTTGGCTGGGTGACGCTGGCCTCGTTCTGCCTGTGGCAAACGACGACGCGCCGTCTGCTGCGCGCCATGCTGCTCGCGATTCCGCTGCTCATGCTGCTGACGGTGGTGATCACCGGCAATCATCTCGTCTCCGACGCACTGATCGGCCTCGGCGTCGTCGCGCTCTCCTATCTGCTGGCGTTGCAGTGGGAGCGTCGCATCAGGCTGCCGGCCCACCTGACAACTGCCCTCCGTCGCCGGCTGCCGAGGGCCGCGCCGTAGGCGGCAACCGACGCACGGCCGGGCACTTGCGAGCCGAGAGCACCTTCCTCAGCATGGTGAAAACACCGGGAGCCGGGTGGGTGATGCGCTTCGGCCTTTCGCTTCCGAACTTCGGACCCTACGCCGATGCGCGGCTGCTGGCGGCGCTGGCGCACGAAGCCGAGACAGCGGGTTGGGACGGCTTCTTTCTCTGGGATCATGTCCTCTTCGGCGACATGCCGCTGGTCGATCCCTGGGTGGCGCTCAGCGCCGTCGCCCTGGCGACCGAGCGCATGCGCCTCGGGCCGCTGGTCACGCCGCTGCCGCGCCGGCGACCCGTGAAGCTGGCGCGCGAAGCGGTCTCCCTGGACCATCTGTCAAACGGCCGCCTCGTGCTTGGCGTCGGCAGCGGGCTGCTCTCATGGGAACTCGAAGACCTTGGCGAGGAAGGCGATCTGCGCACCCGCGCGGCGATGTTGGACGAAGGGCTGGAGGTGCTCACCGGCGTCTGGTCCGGCCGCCCGTTCAGCCACAAAGGCAGACATTACACGGTCCATGCGATGCTGCCCGGTGCGAGCGAGCCGGCTGCTTTCCTGCCGGTGCCGGTGCAGTCGCCGCGCATCCCAATCTGGCTGGCCGGCACCTGGCCGCACAAGGCGCCGTTTCGTCGGGCCGCCCGCTGGGACGGCATCGCGCCGATGAAGGCAGGGCAGGGCCTGGACGGGATGCTGACTCCCGCTGATCTGCGCGCGATCGTCGCGTACATCGGCGCCGAACGCGGCAGCATGGACGGCTTCGACGTGGTGATTGCGGGCGCCACGTCGGGAACGGACGGCTCGGCCGACGCGGCGATCGTCGCCTCGTACGCGGCGGCCGGTGCGACCTGGTGGCTGGAAAACATCAATCCCTGGCGCTGCGGCTGGGCGTGGCAGGGGCCGTGGCCGCTCGATCAGATGAACGCCCGCCCGGGCCTCGGACCGCCGCGCCTGTAGCCCGTGCAGCGCGCTGTGCGCGAGCGCCGGCGCGGTGCCGGCTCAGCGCGGGCGATCGGCGTTTTCGTCTCGCCCGCTGTGCTCGATCGCGTAGCGGATGAATGCCAGTGGCTCGGACGGATCGCCCGCACCGCCGTCGTGGCGCCAGGCGAGGGCGCGGTCGATCAGCGGCGCCCAGCGCGCGGCGAGCGCCCGGCGCGCCCACGTCGCCGCTGCAGGTTTCGACACGACAGCGCCGTATCGCAGCGTGTAGAGCGCCCGGCACATCGTGAGCACGGCGAACGCCTGGTAGATATGGGCGTGAAACCAATCGGGCTCATCAAGCATGTCGAGCCACCAGCCGCGAAGAATGGCGCAGACGGCGGCCTTCAGCTCCCCCGGCGAGATCGGATCGATCAGCGCCCGCGGCGGCGGGCCGGCCAGCACGACGCCGCGCTCGCGCAGGATGTGCAGCTCGATCACCCAGTCCGGCTGCTGCTGCCGCACGGCGAACGGCTTATCGACGCCCATCTCCGGATGGCGCGCCCGGTTCGGCTCGTAGCGGCGCAGCGCGGCCCGCGGCCAGTACGAGCATTCCAGGTGCGACGCCCAGGCGAGGCCGCTGCCGGCGATACGAGCGTGCATGGCCGCGAGCGCGGGCAGCAGTTCGGCCTCCAGCTCGCCTGCCGTGACCACGACCACGTCGATGTCGCTGCTGAGCGGGTCGAAGTCACCCGTGGCAAGCGAACCGTGCAGATACATGCCGGCGAACTCGCCGGCCAGCACGGTCTGCACCTCTCGCAGTACGAGTTCGAGCAGCGCGTTCACGTCGGGGTAAGGCGTCGGCTGCGCAGGGAGAGCGGGCATCGGCGTGCAATCTGGTGCGCCGGTTTAGGAGCGGGCCGGCAGCTCTGCCTTTGCTATGGCTGCGCGGCCCCGGCGGACGGCCGCCAGCGCAGCACGGGCTTGCGCGCGGCCGTGGCCTCGTCCAGGCGGCGCAGTGGCGCCTGGTGCGGCGCGTCGCGCAGCAGCTCCGGCTGCTGCTCGGCCTCGCGGGCGATCGCGAGCATCGCCTCGCAGAAGGCGTCGAGCGCCGCCTTGCTCTCGGCCTCGGTCGGCTCGATCATCAGCGCCTCGTCTACGATCAGCGGAAAGTAGACGGTCGGCGGGTGGAAGCCGTAGTCGATCAGCCGCTTGGCGATGTCCAGCGTGCGTACGCCCCGCGCCCGCTGGCGGCTGCCTGAGAACACGGTCTCGTGCATGCAGCTACGGTCGTACGGCAGCGTGTAGGTCTCCTTCAGCCGCGCCTGCACGTAGTTGGCGTTGACGACGGCGGCCTCGCTCATCTCCCGCAGCCCCGCGGCGCCCAGCGTGCGCAGATAGGTGTAGGCGCGAACCAGCACGCCGCTGTTGCCGTGAAACGCGCCCAGCCGGCCGATGCTGCGTTCCGGCCGCACGAGACGGAAGCTGTTCGCCTCCTCATCGACGATGACGTACGGTTCGGGCAGGAACGGTGCGAGCGCCGCGGTGACGGCGATCGGCCCGGCGCCCGGCCCGCCGCCGCCGTGCGGCGTGCTCAGCGTCTTGTGAACATTGATGTGCATCACGTCGAAGCCGAGCTCGCCCGGCTTCACCTGTCCGGCGATCGCGTTGAGGTTGGCGCCGTCGCCGTACATCAGCGCGCCTGCTCCATGCACCAGCTCGACGATGCGCAGGATGTTGGGATCGAAGAGGCCGAGCGTGTTCGGAATCGTCAGCATCAGCGCGGCGGCCCGATCGTCCAGCGCGGCTTCGAGCGCGGCGAGGTCCATATCTCCGTCGGCAGCCGTGGGGATCGAAACGACGTCGAAGCCGCACATCGCGGCCGTGGCGGGATTGGTGCCGTGCGCCGCGTCGGGTACGAGCACGCGCGTGCGGCCGGCGCGGCCGTTCGCCTCAAGCCAGGCCTTGATCGTCAGGATACCGGCGAGTTCGCCCTGCGCCCCGGCCATCGGCGCGAGGCTGGCTGTGTGCAGGCCCGTAATCTCTGCGAACAGGTCTTGCAGCTCGAAGAACAGCCGCAGCACGCCCTGCACCGTGTCCTCCGGCTGCAGCGGATGCAGCCCGGCGAAGCCCGGCAGGCGGGCGATGTCCTCGTCGATCTTCGGGTTGTACTTCATCGTGCAGGAGCCGAGCGGATAGAAGCCGGAGTCGATGCTGTAGTTCAGCCGGCTGAGCGCGGTGTAGTAGCGCACCACGTCGAGCTGGCTCAGTTCCGGCAGCGAGGGCGCCGCTTCGCGCAGGAACGCTCGGGGCGGCAGATCGCTCTCGGGCACGTCCATGGCCGGAAAGAGGATGCCCTGCTTGCCGGGCATGCTGCGATCGAACGAAAGCGCCGAGCCCAGCTCATCGCGCGCAAGATTCGGCGGCGCGGCGAGCTTTTCGCTGTCCCGCGTCACGGCGATGGCCTTCACCTTTGTGTCGGATGTGTCGGCGGTCATGGCCGGACAGCCTCCGCCAGCGCCGCAACCAGCGCATCGATCTCACCGCGGGTGTTCATCTCCGTCACCGCGATCAGCAGGCCGTTTCGCACGCGCCCGCTGACATCGATGCCACCGAGGATGCCGCGCTCAAGCAGCGCCGGCAACAGCTCGCCCGGCGAGCACGGACACTGCATGGCGAACTCCTTGAAGAACGGAGCGTCCGAGGCGAGCCGGAAACCCGGCAGCTCCCTGATGCGGCCGGCAGCGTAATGCGCCTTGTGATAGCAGAGCGACGCGATCTGCCGCAGCCCGGCGGGACCAAGCAGCGTGAGGTACACGGCCGTGGCCAGTGCGAGTAACTGCTGGCTCGTACAGATATTACTGGTGGCGCGCTCGCGGCGGATGTGCTGCTCGCGCGTCTGCAGCGTCAGCACGTAGCCGGTGCGGCCGTCCAAATCTTTGGTCTGGCCGACGATGCGGCCCGGCAGTTGGCGCACGAAGCGCTCGCGGCAGGCGAAGAGGCCGACGTGCGGTCCGCCGTAGTTCAGCCCGCCCCCGAGTGCCTGGCCGCTGCCGGTTACGATGTCCGCGCCGTAGGCGCCCGGCTCGCGCAGCAGGCCGAGCGAGATCGGATCGACATCGGCAATGAACAGCGCGCCGGAAATATGCGCCGCTTCGGATAGCCGTTGGACATCTTCCAGAAAGCCAAGCCCGTTCGGCTGCTGCACGGCGAGGCAGGCGTGCTCGGCGCCGAGCCGCGGCTGCTCGGGCGATACCAGTTCGACGGGCAGCCCGTGGCCCGAGGCGTAGGTGCGCACCGTGTCGATGTAGGCCGGATTGACCGAGTCCAGTACGGCGATGCGGCGTCTGCCGGTGACGGCGACGGCCATCAGGCACGCCTCGGCGAAGGCGCTGGCGCCGTCGTACATGCCGGCGTTGGCCACGTCCATGCCCGTCAGCTCGCAGACCAGCGACTGGAACTCGAAGGCGCCCTGCAATGTGCCCTGGCTGATCTCCGGCTGGTAGGGCGTGTACGCCGTATAAAACTCGCTGCGTCCCACGATGTGGCCGACGACGCTGGGCACGTAGTGCCGGTAGGCGCCGCCGCCCAGGAACGAGATCAGCTCTCCCGTATGCCGGTTCTGCCCGGCGATCGCCGACAGCTCGCGCAGCAGTTCCTGTTCGGAGAGGGGCGGCGGCAGGCGCAGCGGCGGGTTGCGGAAGGCAGGGGGAATCGGCGCGAACAGCGCCTCGGCAGAGGCGACGCCGATGCGCGCCAGCATCGCCGCGCGCTCGGCCGCGGTCGTGCCGAGATAGGGATCGTGCACCCCATCGGCTGACGGCTGCAAGACCTCAGTGCTCGCTGGTGGTGTGCGCCTCATACTCCTCGGCCGAGAGCAGATTGTCGAACTGCGCGGGGTCGGCGATCCGCAGCCGGATCAGCCAGCCCGCTCCGTACGGCTCCTTGTTGACGATCTCCGGGTCGTCGATCGCGGCCTGATTGACCTCGCTGACCTCGCCGCCGACGGGCGTAAACAGCTCGGAGACCGACTTCACCGACTCGATCTCACCGATCTTGCCGAACTGCTCGACGCTGGCGCCGGGGTCGGGCAGTCCGAGATAGACGATGTCGCCCAGCTGGTCCTGCGCGAAGTCCGTGATGCCGACGGTCGCCGTCTCGCCGTCCATCCGCACCCACTCGTGCTCCCTCGAGTATTTCAGGTCGCGCGGCGTCTCCATCGGCCCCCCTTTGATAGGGAATAGGGAATAGGGAATAGGCTATCGAGGTGCCGGTTGGCAAGCTACGTATCCCTCAGGACACCGACTTGCGCTCGTACGGCATCCGAGCCATCGTTTCCACATTGCTATCCCCTATTCCCTATTCCCTAACTCCTATTCCCTCGTTTGTAGAACGGCCGCTTTACCACGCGTGCGGGCACGGCGCGGCCGCGGACGTCGATCTCCAGTGCGGTGCCGGGCGTTGTCAGGTCGCGCGGCAGATAGGCCATGCCGATGCCGGCGTCCAGGGTGGGCGAAAAGCTGCCGCTGGTCAGAGCGCTCAGCTCGCGGCCGTCGTGCCGAACCGCGTAGCCGTGGCGCGGCACGGCGCGCTCCTCGGCGCGAATGCAGCACAGGCGGCGCTCGGTCGCGCCGCGCGCGTTCACCAGCGCCTGCCGGCCTTCAAACGGCCGCTCGCCGTCGAGCGAGACGACCCAGCCCAGGCCGGCCTCCCAGGGCGTGGTCGAGGTGTCGATGTCGTTGCCGTAGAGCGGCAGCGCCGCCTCCAGTCGCAGCACATCGCGGGCGCCGAGGCCGCACGGCGCCACGCCCGCCGCGATCAGTGCGTCCCACAGGCTGCGGCCGGCATCGAGTCCGCAGACGAACTCGAAGCCATCCTCGCCGGTATAGCCGGTGCGCGAGACGAGCGCCTTCTGTCTGAACAGTTCGATCTCGCGGCAGGCATGCCGCGGCACGGCCTGCTCCAGCTCGGCAGAGAAGATTGCCTGAAAGACGTGGCGGGCGCCCGGCCCTTGCAGGGCAAGCATGGTCGTCAATGCCTGGCGGTCGTCCAGCGACACGTCCATGCTGCCGCGGCGGTGCGCCTGCAACCAGCGCAGGTCGGCTTCGCAGCGCGAAGCGTTCCCCACCATCAGCCAGCGCTCGCGGCCGACGCGGTACAGATACGGATCGTCGAGGATGCCGCCACGCTCATCGCAGAGCAGGTTGTAGTGACCGAAGCCTTCGTCCACCCGTGCCGCGTCGTAGGTCAGCGTTTCGCGCAGGAGCGTGACGGCGTCGGGACCGTTCACAAAGAGCCGGCCCATATGCGAGACATCGAACACCCCGGCGCGCTCCCGCACGGCGCGCACCTCTGCGACGATGCCCGCGTACTGGATCGGCATCTCCCAGCCGGCGAACGGCGCCATGCGGGCACTGAGGGCACGGTGCGCTGTGTCGAGGGGGCTTTTGCGAAGCACGTCCTGCGCCACTGCGCCGGCTCCCGCGGCCAGATGCCGCAGCACGTATTGTACGCCCACCGCCGCGGCGCTGTGCGCGGGCGCATAAGCGCGCCGTGGGCTACGATGGCTGTGCTGGCCCCACAGCGGGCCGAGGCCGAGAGGCAACGGTGTTCAGACGGCGGAAGCTCGAAGACGAAGGGCCCCTGCGCGGTCCCGGGGGCGGTCGCGTACGCCGGAGGCCGTTGCGCAAAGAGCGGCGCCGGCGCCGGCAGGGGCTGGGCGACTACCTGTTTATCTCCGCGATCTTCGCCGTGATCATCTTCTTTTTGGAGCGTTTCGCTTTCAAGGCTCCGTGGGCGGTGTCCGCGTTTGAGGCCGTGGTCGTCCTTGTCGGAGGCGTAGCCGTGTCGATGTTCACCAGGCGCTGGATAGACCGTCGCGATCCGCCGCAAAAGCCGAAACGTTGAGCCTGGGGGCCGCGCGCATGAGTGAACTGCCGGGCGACGACCTCGCGACGCTGCGCGACGAGTTGCGAGAACTGCTGGCGGCGCATTGCTTCTCCTTCGGCGACGTCGTGCTCGCCTCCGGGCAACGCAGCAGCTACTTCTACAACGGCAAGCGCGTTACCCTCTCACCGCGCGGCGCCTATCTCAGCGGCCGGTTGGTCTTCGAGCGGCTGCGCGGTCGCGGCATTGAGGCGATCGGCGGCAAGACGCTGGGCGCCGATCCGATCGTGAGCGCCGTCGCCCTGGTCAGCGCCCTGGCAGGCGAGCCGGTGCCCGCCTTCATCGTGCGTGCGGCACAGAAAGACCACGGCAAGCAGGACCTGATCGCGGAGGCGTACGGACCGGACGGTGGAGCACTGCTCGGGCCGGGCCGGCGCGTGGCGATCGTGGACGACGTGGCGACGACCGGCGGCTCACTGTTGGACGCCGCCCGCGCCGCCGAGGAGCGCGGCTGCACGGTGGCGCTGGTGATGGCGATCGTCGACCGGCAGCAGGGCGCCGCCGGGACGTTCCATGAGCGCGGCTACGAGTTCTGCACGCTCTTCACCGCGGACGCGAAAGGGACGCTGCACACGGCGCCGTGAGCCTGGCGCCGCTACTCCACGGCCGCGGGCGACTGTGACGAAGCCGGCGGCGCGGCGTGCTGGTGGACCATGCGGAAGAGGTCGTCCAACTCAAAGGGCTTGGGAAGATAACCGACGACGGGACCACGTCCCCCATCGGCCTGATTGAGCACGCTGCCGGACATGACAATGCAGGGAACCGGCGCAGCACACAGCTCGCCGACTTTCCTTGCCAGTTCCTCACCGGAGAGGCCCGGCATGCCGATGTCTACCAGCAGCAGTGCGGGCGGTTCGTGCCCCGCGATCGCGAGCGCCTGCAATCCATCGGCCGCCGTCGCAATTTCGTAGCCCTGCTCGGAGAGCGCCATCGCGACGAACTCGCAAAGCTGGGGGTCGTCGTCAACCACGAGGATACGGCCGCGGCAGACGTCGCTGCGCTGAGCGGCATCGGGCATCGGGCATCCTTTCACGGGCGTGCGCCCGTTTGAGGGTATCATCCGGCCTCTGCCTTGTGACAGCTTGACAGCATCGGTATCATAGATGGCATCAGGAGTGGACAGTAGGGGTGCGTTCTCCACTGCCCCTTGCAATATCGTGTCGTCAGCGCCCGGGTTCCTCGTGGCGTTGACTGTGCTTGTGCGCCCTGCTACACTGGTGAAGCTGGGCGTATTGCCGTTTCCACACAGTTTCCCCGGCCTCATCTTGCGACACAGAATCGTCAAATACAGCCGTCACGTTCTGCCCATGTGCTGATCGTCGGGGTTTTACGATCGCGCCCGTCGCGATCGAGAGCGCGCTCGAGGAGTTTCGCTTCATGACCACTGCCAGGAGCCTTGCACCGGTTCGGTCCGCCGTGCCATCACTGCGGAAGGAGTACAGCCAGATCCCGGAGATCATCTCCATCCCCAACCTGATTCAGGTCCAGCTCGATTCGTTCCGCTGGTTCATCGGCGGGGCAGATACCGCCAGCCGCGCCGACAGCGGCCTGCGTGAGCTGTTCGACGAGATCTCGCCGATCGTCGACTTCACCGGCACGCGTATGGAGCTGAGCTTCGAGGACTACGAGTTCGGTCAGCCCAAGTACAGCGAGCTCGAGTGCCGCGAGAAGGACATGACCTACTCGGCGCCGCTCAAGGTCGACGTCGTACTCCATATCAAAGAGACCGGTGAGATCAAGGAGCAGCAACTGTTCATGGGCGACTTCCCGCTCATGACCGACAACGGCACGTTCATTATCAACGGCGCCGAGCGCGTCGTCGTCTCACAGCTCGTGCGCTCGCCGGGCGTCTACTTCAGCCTGGAGCAGGACCCCTCCAGCGGCCGCGGCCTCTGCGGCGCCAAGCTGATCCCCAACCGCGGCGCCTGGCTCGAGTTCGAGACCAGCAACAAGGACATCGTCTCCGTCAAGGTCGATCGCAAGCGCAAGATCCCGGTGACGACGCTGCTGCGCGCGATCGACACGGACCCGGCGATCGACGACGAAACCAAGCTCGGCTCCGACGAGCGCATCCTGGCCCTGTTCGAAGACGTCGAGTCGCTCTCTGAGACGCGGCACTACATCCGCACGACGCTGGAGAAAGACCCGGCGCACACCAAACGTCAGGCGCTGGAGGAGTTCTACAAGCGCCTGCGCCCGGGCGACCCGCCCACGCTGGAGAACGCGCGGCAACTGCTGCGCTCGCTGTTCTTCGAGGCGCGGCGTTACGACCTGGGCCGCGTCGGCCGGCACAAGCTCAACAAGCGCCTCGTGATGAGCGTGCCGGAGAAGACACGCACGCTCACCAACGAAGACATCGTTTCGATCGTCAAGCAGCTCGTGCGCATCAACCTCGGCCAGGGCATGCCGGACGACATCGATCACCTCGGCAACCGCCGCGTGCGCGCCGTGGGCGAGTTGATTCAGAACCAGTTCCGCATCGGCCTGCTGCGCATGGAGCGCGTGGTGCGCGAGCGCATGACGATTACCGACCCCGATCAGGCCACACCGAGCGCGCTGATCAACATCCGCCCGGTCGTCGCCGCGATGAAGGAGTTCTTCGGCGGCTCGCAGCTCTCGCAGTTCATGGACCAGACGAACCCGCTCGCCGAGCTGACGCACAAGCGGCGCCTCTCGGCCCTGGGTCCGGGCGGTCTCTCACGCGACCGCGCCGGCTTCGACGTGCGCGACGTGCACCACAGCCACTACGGCCGCATCTGCCCGATCGAGACGCCGGAAGGCCCGAACATCGGTCTGATCGGATCACTGGCGACCTTCGGCAAAGTCAACCCGTACGGCTTCATCGAGACGCCATACCGTAAGGTGCTGCGTGAGCTGCCGGCCGACAGCTCGCAGCTGATCGGCCACGTCCTGCGCGAAGATGTGCAGGCGGGCGGCGAGACGATCGCGGCCGGCAGCGAGATCAGCGCCGATCTGGCGGCGCAGCTCGCGCGGGCAGGCATCGAGCGCGTCAAAGTGCAGCCGTTCGTCTCCGACATCGTCGAGTATCTGTCGGCGGACGAGGAAGACAACTACGTGGTCGCGCAGGCGAACGTGACGCTCGACGCGAAGGGCCACTTTCTGGAAGACCACGTCGAAGTGCGCCATCGTCAGGACTTCCGCGTCGATCAGTCTGCTCACGTGGACTACATGGATGTCTCGCCCAAGCAGATCGTCTCGGTCGCCACGTCGCTGATCCCGTTTTTGGAGCACGACGACGCCAACCGCGCGCTGATGGGCTCGAACATGCAGCGCCAGGCGGTGCCGCTGCTGCGTCCCGAAGTGCCGCTGGTCGGCACCGGCATGGAGCGGCAGACGGCCTACGACTCCGGCCAGGTGGTCTTCGCCCACAAGGACGGCCGTGTGGTCAGTTCAACGGCGAAGAAGATCACGGTTGAGTACGAGGACGGCGAGCGCGAAGAGTTCCCGCTGCAGAAATTCGTGCGCTCCAATCAGGGCACCTGCATCAACCAGCGGCCGATCGTCGAGCGCGGCCAGCGCGTGATCGCCGGCCAGGCGCTCGCCGATAGCTCTTCGACGGACCAGGGCGAGCTGGCGCTCGGACAGAGCGCGCTGTGCGCCTTCATGAGCTGGGAGGGCTACAACTTCGAGGACGCGATCATCATCTCCGAGGCGATGTGCCGCGACGACAAGTTCACCTCGATCCACATCGAGAAGCACGAGATCGAGGCGCGCGACACCAAGCTCGGACCCGAGGAGATCACCCGCGACATTCCCAACGTAGGCGAGGACAGCCTGCGCGACCTGGATGAGGACGGCGTGATCCGCGTCGGCGCCGAAGTGCGCGAGGGCGACATCCTCGTCGGCAAGATTACGCCGAAGGGCGAAACCGAGCTGACGGCAGAGGAGAAGCTGCTGCGCGCGATCTTCGGCGAGAAAGCGCGCGAGGTGAAGGACACGTCGCTGCGCGTGCCGCACGGCGAGCGCGGCAAAGTGATCGACGTCAAAGTCTTCGACCGCGAGTCGCACCTGGAGCTTTCGGCCGGCGTGAACAAGCTGGTGCGTGTCTCGATCGCGCAGAAGCGCAAGCTCTCCGAAGGCGACAAGATGGCCGGCCGCCACGGCAACAAGGGCGTCGTCGCCCGCATTCTGCCGGTCGAAGACATGCCGTATCTGGCGGATGGCCGGCCGGTGGATATCGTGCTGAACCCGATCGGCGTGCCCAGCCGCATGAACCTCGGCCAGGTGCTGGAGACGCACCTCGGCTGGGCGGCGAAGCAGCTCGGCTTCCGCGCGGTGACGCCGGTATTCGACGGCGCCACCGACACGAAGATCGAGGACGCGCTCGGCCGCGCCTGGCTGGCCGTGCAGGCCGGCGCGATCGCGGACGAGTATCTCGACTACGCGCTGCGCGACGGCAACGGCTATCACGCCGATGGCGCCGCCGGCTTCGACGAGGGCGGCGAATATCTGGACGAAGCGCGCCTGCGCGCCTGGGTCGGAGCGCAGGGGTACAGCCCGGACCAGGTCTTCAGCGATCAGTACCCCGAGGCGGCCACCCGCGCCTGCCTGGAACTGTGGCTGGAGCAGCAGGGCGAATCCGGCGTGCGCGGCCGATCGGTGCTCGAGCTGCAGGACCTGGCCGACCGGCTGAGCACCGAACGCCGTCTGGCGCCGCCGATCTTCGGCAAGCAGATGGTGTTCGACGGCCGCACGGGCGAGTCGTTCGAGCAGCCGGTCACGGTCGGCTACATCTACATGCTCAAGCTGATCCATTTGGTGGAGGACAAGATCCACGCCCGTAGCACGGGGCCGTACTCGCTGATCACCCAGCAGCCGTTGGGCGGCAAGGCGCAGTTCGGCGGCCAGCGCTTCGGCGAGATGGAGGTATGGGCGCTCGAAGCGTACGGCGCGGCGCACATCCTGCAGGAGCTGCTCACCGTCAAGTCCGACGACGTGGTCGGCCGCGTGAAGACGTACGAGGCGATCGTCAAGGGCGAGAACGTGCTGGAGCCGGGTGTGCCGGAGTCGTTCAAGGTGCTGGTCAAGGAGTTGCAGAGCCTCGGCCTCGCGGTCGAAGTGCTCAACGAGGACGAGGAGGCGCTCTCCTTCCGCCCGGAGGACCAGGCGGAGATTCCGTCGATCGGCATCAACCTCTCCGGCTTCGAGCGCGACGACTTCTCGTCGTTCGACAACGTGTGAGGCGATGGGCAGCAGGCAGGTGGGAGCGGGGTTCGTGCCTCGCTCCCGCTGCTGCGCCATTTGCGATTGTTCGGCGCCGCCCACGGGCGGCCCGATCCGGCAAGCGAGTTCATCAATCAGTCAAGGAGAAGACGGGAGCCGGGAAGCGGCGTCTGGCGGGTGATTGGGCAAGAAGCCTCACCACTCACCATTCACCACTCACTACTCCCACCGATCATGCTGGAAGTCAACGATTTCAACGCCGTCCGTATCTCGCTCGCCTCGCCCACCCAGATCCGCTCCTGGTCGTACGGCGAAGTGACCAAGCCGGAGACGATCAACTACCGCACGCTCAAGCCGGAGAAGGACGGCCTCTTCTGCGAGAAGATCTTCGGGCCGACCAAGGACTTCGAGTGCTACTGCGGCAAGTACAAGCGCGTGCGCTACAAGGGCATCAAGTGCGACAAGTGCGGTGTTGAGGTCGCGCGCAGCAAGGTGCGCCGCGAGCGTATGGGCCACATCGAGCTGGCCTCGCCCGTGAGCCACATCTGGTTCGTCAAGGGCACGCCCAGCCGGCTCGGCCTGCTGCTCGACATCTCGCCGCGTTCGCTCGAGCGCGTGCTCTACTTCGCGCAGTACATCATCGTTTCGGTCAACGAAGAGGAGCGTAAGCGCGTCCTCGATCAGATCGCGGCACAGATGGACGCCGAGATCGGCGAGGCGACCGGCAACCTGCAGGCTGAGATCGACGCCGCGCGCGAGGCCGTGGACACCGCGGTCAAGGCGCTGGAAGCCGACCGCCTCAGCCAGCTCGACGCGATCGAGAACGAGCGCGCTCCCGAACTGGCGCGGCTGGAGCAGGCCTATCAGCGGCTTGCGGCCGAGCTGCCCGCCCGCGTCGGTGAGGCCAGCGGCGATGGCATCATCCTGGGCGACGTGACGCTCGTGCGCGCGGATGAGATGATCAAGCCGACGATCGCGGACGATCTGCGCAAGGCCTACACCGACCAGGCCGACCAGATCGAGAAGCGCTACGCCCAGCGCCGCCAGGACGTGGCCTTCAGCATCGACGCGCAGATCGACGCGCGCCGCGCTCAGGCCACTCAGGAAGTCGAGCCGCTGATCGAGCGCAAGAAGAGCGAAGATGCGGCGATCCGCGACAAGTACCAGGAGCAGATCGACGAACTGAACCGCGACATCCAGCCGCTGCGCCTCATCCCCGAGGCGAAGTACCGCGACTGGCTGGATCGCTATCCCAACGTCTTTGCGGCGGGCATGGGCGCGGAGGCGGTGCTGCGCATCCTCGAAGGCGTCGATATGGAGGATCTGCGCACGAAGCTGCACATGGAGGTCAACTCCACCAGCGGCCAGCGGCGCAAGAAGGCGACCAAGCGGCTGCGCGTGGTCGAGGCGTTGAAGCAGTCGGGCAACGACCCGTCGTGGATGGTCTTCACCGTGCTGCCGGTGCTGCCGCCCGATCTGCGGCCGATGGTGCAGCTCGACGGCGGCCGCTTCGCCACGAGCGACCTGAACGACCTGTATCGTCGCGTGATCAACCGCAACAACCGCCTCAAGCGGCTGCTGGAACTGGGCGCGCCCGAGATCATCATCCGCAACGAGAAGCGCATGCTGCAGGAGGCCGTGGACTCGTTGATCGACAACGGCCGCCGCGGCCGCGCCGTCTCGGGCTCGGGCAATCACAAGCTGAAGTCGCTCTCCGACATGCTCAAGGGCAAGCAGGGCCGCTTCCGCCAGAACCTGCTCGGCAAGCGCGTGGACTACTCCGGCCGCTCGGTGATCGTGGTCGGCCCGGAGCTGAAGCTGCACCAGTGCGGCCTGCCCAAGCGCATGGCGCTGGAGCTGTTCAAGCCGTTCGTGATGCACGCGCTCGTGGCCCGCGGCCTGGCGCACAATATCAAGAGCGCTAAACGCAAGGCCGAGCGCGCCTCGCCCGAGGTCTGGGACGTGCTGGACGAGGTGATCAAGCAGCGCCCGGTGCTGCTGAACCGCGCGCCCACGCTGCACCGCCTCGGCATTCAGGCGTTCGAGCCGGTGCTGATCGACGGCAGCGCGATCCAGCTGCACCCGCTGGTCTGCCTCGCCTTCAACGCCGACTTCGACGGCGACCAGATGGCCGTGCACGTGCCGCTCTCGCGCGAGGCGGTGGCCGAAGCGCGCCAGGTGATGCTCTCGACGCACAACCTGCTCTCGCCCAGCTCGGGCGAGCCGGTGGTGGCGCCGCGGCTCGATATGGTGCTCGGCTGCTTCTATCTGACCAGCGTGGACCCGCACGCGCCGGGCCGCTATCAGCCCGCCGTGGGCAGGCCCGGCGAGGACGGCTACCAGCCGGCGAAGGGTATCTACGGCAGCTTCGAAGACGTGCGCCTGGCGCTGTCGCTGACGAGCGCGGGCGGCAGTGACGAGACGCTCGACCTGCGCGCCGAGATCAGGGTGCGCGATGCGCGTACCAACGGCGAGTTCGTGACGACGACACCCGGCCGCATCGTCTTCGATGAGATCCTGCCGCCCGAGGTCGAGTTCAAGAACGTGCTCATGAACGGCAAGAACCTGAAGGACGTGGTGGCTGAGAGCTACAAGAAGCTCGGCAATGAGCGCACGGTTCTGATTGTAGACGCGATCAAGTCGCTCGGCTTCAAGTACGCCACGCGCTCCGGCATCACGATGTCGATCCACGACGTAAAGGTGCCGGCCGCGAAGGGGGCGCTGGTGGCGCAGGCCGAGGAAAACATCGACCTGATCGACCAGCAGTTCCAGATGGGCAACCTCACGGAAGAGGAGCGTTACAACCAGGCCATCACCGTTTGGAACGACACGACGGCCAAAGTCACGGCCGAGATTCAGGACAACTTCGAGTCGTACGGCTCGGTCTACATGATGGCGAACTCCGGGGCGAAGGGGAACATCACCCAGATCCGCCAGATGGCCGGCATGCGCGGCCTGATGACGGACCCCTCCGGCCGCATCATCGAGATGCCGATCCGCTCGTCCTTCCGCGAAGGCCTCACCGTGCTGGAGTATTTCATCTCCACCCACGGCGCCCGCAAGGGTCTGGCCGACACGGCGCTGCGCACGGCGGACTCGGGGTATCTGACCCGCCGCCTGATCGACGTGGCCCAGGACGTGATCGTTCTGCTCGAAGACTGCGAGACCGAGTCCGGCACCTGGCTCGGCGAGCCGGACGATAAGGGCGTGCCGGTGACGTTGTATGAGCGCATCGTCGGCCGCTACGCCGCCTCCGACTTCGTCGACGAGGAGACGGGCGAGCTGATCGTCTCGCGCAACGAGGAGATCGACGAGGAGAAGGCGGCGCGTATCGTCGCGGTCAAGGACCGGGTCGAGGCGCAGGGCCGCGAAGAGGGCCGGATTTTGCCGACCTTCAAAGTCCACGTGCGCTCGCCGCTGAGCTGCGACGCCAAGCGTGGCGTCTGCCGCTACTGCTACGGCCGCAGCCTGGCCCGCGGCCAGCTCGTGGAGATCGGCGAAGCCGTGGGGATCATCGCCGCGCAGTCGATCGGCGAGCCGGGCACGCAGCTGACAATGCGCACCTTCCACCTCGGCGGCGTGGCCGGCGGTCTCGACATCACCAGCGGTCTGCCGCGTGTCGAAGAGCTGTTCGAGGCGCGGGTGCCCAAGGGCGAGGCGAAGATCTCGGAGATCGACGGCACGATCACTGTGCTGCGCGAGGGCGAGCAGAAGAAGGTGCGGGTCACCAGCAGCGAGCCGTACTACGACCACTACCAGATTCCCGGCGACGCCGAGATCCTGGTGGAGCACGATCAGTGGGTCGAGCCCGGCACGCTTTTGGCCCGGCCCGGCGGCGAGAACGGCAGCACCGACCTGGCGCAGATCGCGGAGCTGACGGCGCGCATCGCCGGCCGCGTGATGCGCGAGAGCGGCACGCAACTCTCCATCGTTTACGAGGAGAAGGACGAACGCGAGTATCCCGTGGCGGCGCAGGCGCGGCTGCTGGTGGAAGACGGCAGCCGCGTACACGCGGGCGACAAGCTGACGGAAGGCAACAAGAACCCGCAGGACGTGCTGGCGATTCAGGGCCGCGAGGCGGTGCAGATGTACCTCGTGGACGAGGTGCAGAAGGTCTACCGGCTGCAGGGTGTGAACATCAACGACAAGCACATCGAGACGATCTCGCGGCAGATGCTGCGCAAGGTCGTGATCGATCAGGCCGGCGATACCGGCATGCTGCCGGGCGAGCTGGTCGATCGCTTTGTGTATGAGGATCGCAACGCGGGCGTGCTGGCCGAGGGCGGCGAGCCCGCCACGGCCAAGCCCGTGCTGCTGGGCGTAACCAAGGCCTCGCTCAGCACGGACAGCTTCCTCGCCGCGGCCTCGTTCCAGGAGACCACGCGCGTGCTCACCGAGGCCGCGATCACGGGCCGTACGGATCATCTGATGGGTCTGAAGGAGAACGTGATCATCGGCAAGCTGATTCCGGCGCGGGCCAAGCTCGATCTGCCGCCGGAGGAACGCCAGCTTGAGGCGCGGCCGCGATTCCTGGCGTTCGGCGATGGCACCGACGAAGAGGTGGCCTTCGACGAGAACGCCGAGGACACGATGGAGGAGACGCCGTTCAGCGACGAGGCCGAGACCGAAGAGGTTGAGACCGCGGAAGCCGAGGACATCGTCGAAGCGAACGCGGACGGCGACGAAGAGAGCGATCTCGACGCGATCGCCGAGCCGGGGCCGGACGATCTCGCGGCCGCCGAGGCCGACGAGGACGAAGAGTAGCGGCGCGTTCGCAGGTTTGTGGCCGAAGGGGGTCGGCGTGGTTGCCACGCCGGCCCCCTTCCTCTCGTCTGTGTTGGAAGTCTCCGACGGTTGCGCTGCGCTCTGGCCCCCAATACTAAGTAGCCTTCCAAAAGGTCCCGGCACTTTTGCACGCCGCTCGGTATGCTGAC
>CALFMN010000091.1 GCA_937879875.1 uncultured Chloroflexota bacterium
GGCCAGACCGCGCACGTCCTCGCCGCGGCTCACGTCTGCCTCGATGCCCGCGGCGCGGCGACCGAGCGCCTCGACCTCGCCCACGACGCTGTCCAGCCCGCGCCAGTCCTGCGGCTCGGCCCGCGCCACCAGGCTGCGCCGGCCGATATCGCTCACGGCCACGTCGGCGCCCGCCTCCGCCAGCGCCAGCGCGATGCCATGGCCGATGCCGCGCTTGCTCGCGGCGCCGGTGATCAGCGCGACTTTGCCGTCCAGTGCAGCCATCGCGGCCCCCTCACCCCCGTCCCCTCGCCCAATCCTGGGAGAGGGGCGATCCTGCTTCGAGCGATCCGTAGCGGGCCGGGTTAGTCGTGTCAGTCGCGAACGACTCACGCCGCAGCACGGCTAACCGCGCCGGCCCCGGAACGCTTCAGGCTCGATCGCCCCTCGCCCAAGATTGGGAGAGGGGACGGGGGTGAGGGCGCGGGCCTCACGCCCCGGCCTCGCGGGCGATCTCGGTTGCGCGGCGCAGCGTGGCCTCGTCCAGCTTGAGATCGGCGGCGCGCAACGTCTCGTCGAGTTGCTCCGGCCGCGTGGCGCCCACGATCGGCGCGGATACGGCCGGCTGCGCGGCTACCCAGGCGACGGCGAACTGCGCCAGCGTGGCGCCGTGCTCCCGCGCCAGCGCGGTCAGGCCGTCGATCGCCGCCAGCGCCTGCGGCGTGATCTGCGCCTGCCGGCCGAAAAGGATGTAACGGGCGTTGGCGTCCGGCTGGCGGCCGGCGCCGTACTTGCCGGTCAGCAGGCCGCCGGCGATCGGGCTGTAGGGAGTCACGCCCACGCCCTGGTCGAGGCAGAGCGGCAGCAGCTCGTCCTCGATGCGCCGGTCCAGCAGATTGTAGCGCGGCTGCACCGAGTCGAAGCGCACCAACCCCTGCCTGTCACTGATCCAGAGCGCTTTGGCGAGCTGCCAGGCGGCGAAGTTGGAGCAACCGATGTAGCGCGCCCGGCCGCTGCGCACGATGTCGTCCAGTGCCCGCAGCGTCTCGTCCAGCGGCGTCTCCGGGTCGAAGGAGTGCACCTGGTAGAGGTCGACGTAGTCCGTTTGCAGGCGGCGCAGCGAGGCGTCGATCGCATCCAGCAGGTGCTTGCGCGAGAGTCCTGCGTCGTTTGGGCCGGGGCCAACCTTGCCGCGGCCTTTCGTGGCGAGCACGATGCGCTCGCGCAGGCCGCGGCTTCTGATCCAGTTGCCGGCGATCTCCTCGCTGCGGCCCCAGGTTTCCGGGCGTGGCATCACCGGATATACGTCGGCCGAGTCGAAGAAGAAGACCCCTGCGTCGTAGGCCTTGTCCATGATCGCGAAGGCGGACTCTTCGTCCGCCTGGTTGCCGAAGGTCATGGTGCCGAGGCACAGCGCCGAGACTTTGAGGCCGGTGCGGCCCAGCCGTCGAACATCCATCGATCCGTTCCCCTCACGCGCAGTCGCGCGCCCGGATCGAGCGTCGTGCGTGCGCGGGTGAGGGTCAAGCGCGGCGCCGGGCAACGCGAAGGCCGCGGCTCTCGCCCGGCAAGAGCCGCGGCCGGGTGGCACAGCGGGCTACGTGCCCGGGTGGTAGCAGAACAGGTATTTCGTATTCGGTTGGATATCTATATCGAGCTGAATATCCGCGGTGCTGGTCTGTTCGAATTGCATGTGCAGCGTGTACGTGCCCGGCGCCATCGGGAACGTAGCCGCCGCGGCCGCATCGCAGCCGCCGGCGCCGCCGCTGGGCGCAACCGTCCCGGAAACGCCGTCGCCGCCCATCAGTGGTCCGCCGTTGGCGTCGGTCTGCCGAAGTCCCACGATCATCGGCGCCGCACTGGCATTCTGAAAGACGACCAGCCCCTGCCCCTGGTTCGGCGTACCCCCGACATTCCCTTGTATACAGCAGTCCGGCCAGCTCACGCCGGTCCCGCCTTCGTAGCCGACGGAGACGCGGCCGGAGTGGTTGTCGTTGCACACCCACGCGGCGCGGCCGATGCCGATCAAGTCCGTATCGACATACTGATTAAGCGAGACGGAGAACTCATACGAGCGGTCGGCGCCGCGCACGCGAGCCGAGCCGCGCGTGCTGGGGTTGCCCACCATCACGCATTCCCCCGCCGCCACGTCCAGCTGCGTGGAGTCCTGATCGCTGAGATCGAGCAGCACGTTGAACTTCGTGGTGACGAACAGCCAGTAGCCGAAGCCGGCCCGCGCCTGGCTGGGATCGCTGGTCTCGTAGTTGTTGTCGCCGGGGCGGAAGGTGAAGAGCGTATTGGCAGAATCTTGCTTGATCACATTGCCGCTGTAGTCACCGCCGCTGGCGAACGAGATCAGGTTCCAACCAGGAATGAAGGTGACGTAGGAGAATTGCGCCGGCGACTGGGCGCGCGCGGCGTGCCGCCCCATCACGCCGACCAGCGCAACGGTGGCAAGCAGCAGCGCCAGACCGAGCCGCGACCTCCGGCCATGCAGTCGTCCGCTCATGGGTCGTCCGCCCTCCCTCGTTGATCTTGCAGTCTTGTGACTGTAGCGACAGCCCTCACCATATGACAACCGCAGGCTGCCGTCCAGCGCAGCGTAGTGCATCTCTCCCCGACACGATCGGCTGCTCATCGCCGCGTCCGAAAGCCGCGATCGATCAGTGGCCGGTGGTTAAGCCGGTGGTGGAACTGCTCGGCGGCGCGCCCGTGGTGTTGCTGAAGCTGGTGCTGCCCGTGGCCGTGCCGGTCGTGGCCGTGGTGCTGCTGATCCCCGTGCTGGGGTTGCCCGTTGTCGCCGGCGGGTTGGACGGTGGCGGATTCGACGGCGGCGGATTCGACGGCGGCGGGTTGGACGGCGGCGGATTCGATGGCGGCGCAGCCGTCGTGCTCCGCGGAGCGGTGGTGCCCGTGGTGCCCGTGGTGCCCGTGGTGCCGGTCGTGCCCGTGGTGCCGCCGCCCCTGTTGGCTGGCGGCGGCGCCGGCGCCTTGCGTGCCTTCGCCGCCGCGTCGGTCACCGATGTCGCGGTAGGCAGCGCGTTCAGCGGGTTGTCGGCGGTCAGCGTGGCGTCGTCCACCGCGAAGGTCACGTCGTCGCCCACCTGCAGATCGGCGAAGGCGACGTTCGTGTCATACGTCGTTTTGCCGCCGGTGGTAACTGCCGTGTAGCTGCCGTCCGCGCACTGCGCCTGCAAGGCGGAGCCGCCCAACAGCGTGATCTTGCCGCCGGTGCAGTTCAGCGAGAGGCTGTGGTGCCCCGGCTGGAAGGTCTTCGCGCCGTCGTCCCAGGTCAGGATCTCGTCGAACTTGCCGATCGGCTGGCCGTAGCCGCCGTTCACACCGCTGTCGCCCGAGGGATAGGCGTTCTCGGTGATCTCCAGCGCCTGCGGCTTGCCGTCGGTGAACTCGACCTTCGCTCCCGGCGTAGTCTGGAGATCGAAGTCGAGCGCGACGGGTTTGGTCGCGTCGTCGAAGCTGAACACGACCACGCGCCGCGCACCCTTGTCGTCGCTGATGATCGAGGCGAGGCCATGCAGGGGGCCTTTGTCCACCAGCGGCTGCACGTTCAGGGCTTCGACGTTGGGGAAGCACTGGTCGCCGCTCTTCTGGACGTTGGGCAGCAGCGCCTTGTCCGCCGCCGGCTGCTGCGTCGCGTCCCACACCGACGTCCATTTGCCGCTCGCGTTCGGGCGGTACACGTCGATATAGGGCCGCTGGCAGCCGCTGCTGTCCGGCGCCTGGCTCTGGACGACGAGCTGGCCGGGATCGCCGGCGTTCTTGCCAGGAATGACGACGCTCTGCACCTTCGTCGCGTTCGGCCGCAGCAGCGTGGCGAGATCCACCTTATCGGCGGGCGTCACGGTCGGCGCGGGTGTGGGACTCGTGGTCGGGCTCGGCGATGGTGAGGCAGACGTCTTCGCCGTACCCGATACCCCCGGCGCCGTCGCGGTCGGGGATGGCGTGACGTTCGCAGCGGTGGCCGGCGGCGTCGGCTTCGCCTTGCCGCCGGAGGCCACGACGAAGCGGATGCCGACCCCGACCGCCACCAGCAGCACCGCGGCAAGCAGGATGGGCCAGAGCCGCTTGATGCCGCCGCCGCTGGCCGCTGCGGGCGCGGTGCGTTGCTGCACGCCCGCGCCGCCAGGTGCACCGGCCGCGATTCCGCCGTAAGGCGGCGCCGCTGCCTCTCCGCGCTTCGGCAGCGGCACGTAGACCGTCTGCGGATCGCCGTCTGCTGCCGGCGCGGGCGTTGGCGGCAGCGAAGGTGGCCGTATGTAGCGGGCTTCTTCCGCGCTCCGGCCGGCATCCCGCGCGGCCGGAGCCGCGAACGGCTCCACGAGCGTCGGCTCGTGCGCGGGCGGCGGCGGCGTGCGGACCTCGGGCAGCGTCGCCTCGTGCGGCGGAGGCACGGGCGTGCGCGCCTCGATCGGCGTCGGGGGCGGCGTGCGCGGCTCTCCAATCGCGGGGCCGGGAGACGAAGGACCGGGCGTGCGCGCTTCGACGATCGTGGCATCGGCGGGCGGCGTTTCTGCCTCAGGGACGGCGAGCGGGCGGCCAAGCGAGGCGGGCGTCAGCGGCTCGATGATCGTGGCGTCGATTGGCGGATAGGCGCCGGCGCGTGGGGCCGGCAGTTCGCCGCGCTGCAAGGCCTCGGCGAACTCGCGCCCGCTCTGAAAGCGATCATCGGGACTGCGCGCCAGGCCGCGCATCACGGCCTCATCCAGCCAGGCGGGGATCTCGGGGTTGCGCAGGCTGGGCCGGGGAATCTCGCCCTCAAAGGCGACCTCGGAGAAGACCTGGAAGAAGCGCAGCTCCTCCAGCACCGGTGTGCTCTCGGCCCGTGACTGCGCCAGTTCGCGGCATTTCTGGATGTTGACGTAGAACGTGCCGGTGAGCAGTTCGAAGAGGATGACCGCCAGCGAATACAGGTCGGAGCGGTGGTCGATGCGCCGCCCCGACGCCTGCTCCGGCGACATGTAGATCACCGTGCCTGGCTGAAAGCCCGTGCGCGTCATGCTCAGGTAGCCGCCGACGGCCTGGGGAATGTGCGCCACGCCGAAGTCGGCGACCTTGGGCGTGCCATCCTCCATCAAAAAGACGTTGCCGGGCTTGAGGTCGCGGTGCACGATGCCGCGCTCATGCGCCGCCTGCAGGCCGCGGGCGATGCCGATGCCGATCGTGATCGCCTGCGGCACGTCGGGGCGGCTGCGCTGGAGCAGACCCTTGAGGTCGCCGCTCTCGGCCAGCTCCATCACCAGCAGGTAGCCGTCTTCGTAGGGCTCGATCGCGTGAACTTCGAGGATGTTGGGGTGGCGCACGCGCAGGCCGAGCCGGCCCTCGGTCAGGAAGCGCCGCAGCGCCTCTTCTTGCTGGGACTCGAGATCGGCAGATTCGAGCCCCAGCTCTTTGATGGCGACATCGCGGTCGGCCAGCTCTTCGTGCGCCTTGTAGACGCTGCCGAAGGTGCCGCGGCCGAGCAGACCGTCGCGGCGGCCTTCGCTTTTCAGAATGCGGTATTTATTGAGGACCAGCGCGTCAAAGGGGAGCATGACCGCCTCAACGATCGGAACGCCAATACGCCCCCGACCTGCCTTCGCCGCCGCTGGGGAACACTGTCAGCGTATCGATTGTGCCAATTCCGTGTCAACGCTAAATCTCGCGTGTGCAACGACCGTCTGCGTCCGGCGCGAATCGGCGATGCGGGGGCGCATCGCGGCGCGGCGGCGCGGGAAGGCGGTTGCACCGCAACCCGTTCATCAATACTAAACGCACGGCGAAAGCGGTTTGGCGCGCGATCTCACCAAAGTAGCGTTGCGGCCGCGCGGTCGTGTCAGGCGCCGCCGTTGAGGAAGCGTAGCAGCATGCGTCCGGCGGAGAACAGCCCCAGCGCGAGGCCGAGGAAAAGGCCGATCAGCAGAAAGAGCGGATGCGTGCCGGCGCGGCCGTCCAGCCAGTTGCCCGCAAGCACACCGAGCACCAGCGCGATCGCGATCGCCCAGCCCATGCCGGCGAACCAGGCCGCCGTGCCCAGAAACTGGTACCCGCCGCGGTCGTCACCGCGCTGCGTCATACCCGCACCCTCCGCGCCGCATCGCGCCGGCGGCCGCACGAGCGGGCATCGCCACCGTCATTCTGCCACCATCGGCGGGCTTGCGGGGCACCTAACCCTGACTTCCCTGACGGGAAGTCTGTCCCTTCCCGAGCCGGGAAGGGACTTCTGGAGCGCTCCAGACACCATGCGACGGCGGCGGGGCTGCGGTGTCCTTGTGGGACGTGCAGCGGGCCTGTCTCCCCACGTCCGCTGACCCTCGAATCAACCCTTCCTGTGTCGGGAAGGGACAGACCTGGCTGAAGCCAGGTCAGGGTTAGGTGCCCCGGCAGCCCAGCATTGTATGGAACGCCCGCCGCAGGTCAGTCGCTCCCCGATTCAGTCCGCGCCGTCGGTATGCAGCAGCACTTTGCCGTTGCTGGCGCCATCCCGTGTGGAGGACGGACCAATGCTGATCGGCTTGGGCGGGAGATCGCCGTCGAGCGCAGCGGCCGCTGCCAACCTGGCCTCGCGGAGCCGGGTCTCCGCGGCAGCCGCGGTGTCCGGCATCCGCTCCTGCACGAGCCGCTGATAGATCGCCTCGTAACCCGCCGCCATCGTGCCCGCGGAAAAACGCTGCTCCACCACGCTGCGGCAGGTAGCGCGATCCAGCTCGGCCACACGCTCAGCGGCCAGCGCCATCTCCTCCACCGAGTCGCAGATGAAGCCGGTGCGGCCGTCTTCGATCACTTCCGGCACCGAGCCGAAGCGGCCGGCGATCACCGGCGTGCCTGTCGCCATCGCCTCGGCCATCACAAGGCCGAACGGCTCCGGCCAGCGGATCGGAAAGAGCAGCGCCAGCGCCCGGCCGAGGAAGATGTCCTTCTCCTGCTGGTTAATCTCGCCGACGTACTCCACCAGCGGCCCGCGCAAAAGCGGCGCTACCCGCTCCTCGTAGTATTTGCGATCCGCCGGGTCGATCTTCGCCGCGATCTTAAGCGGAACGCCCGCCAGCCGTGCGACCTGAATCGCCTCCTCAATCCCCTTCTCCGACGAGATACGGCCGAGAAATGCGAGGTAATCACCGCCGCGCGGATAGAATGTGTACTCACTCAGGCCGATGCCGTTATAGACGGTACCCTGCCAATTCCAGTGCGGCAGCAGACGGCGCTGGTTGTCGCTCACGGAGACAAGCCGCACGTCGGCGTAGGCATCGTAGAGCAGCCGCACCCACGGTTGATCGAGCCGGCCGTGCGTCGTAAAGACGACCGGCGTCTTGATGAGATGCGCGAACGGGATCGCGGGCACGTCGATGTGAGAATGCACGAGATCGAACTCGGCGGCGCGCTCGAGCGCCCGGCCGACGGCCAGCACCGTCGCCGCCTGGTAGTCCGGCACGCCGGCCGGGCGCAACGCCCGCGGCACGATCGGCACCAGGGTTGCTGACGTAACGGAATCGCCCGTGGCGAACAGCGTCACGTCGTGGCCGCGGCGCACCAGCTCTTCCGTCAGCCACGACACGACACGCTCCGTGCCTCCGTAAGCCACCGGCGGCACACTCTCCTGCAACGGCGCGATCTGCGCGATTCTCACGGCTCACTCCTTTCGCTCGCATTCAGTCTCTTACAGAAATATTCAATGATTATGTCAATACCAGTCGCCGCCAGACAGCATCCCACGCAGCACACCACGCCGCAATCAGCCAAAGGAATGAATCGTGAGGCGTGAGGAATGAACGCCGGCACAGGCCGTGCCGGTCGCAGTCCGACCTTCCGATCGTACGGGCACCGGCGGACGGCGCATCAGCCGATCAGCGGGCGAGGCGGCATTTGCAAGGGATATGAGAGCGGGCTGCGCCAAGGGCGGCTGCCGGCGACGCGTCGGGGCACCTAACCCTGACCTGGCTTCAGCCAGGTCTGTCCCTTCCCGAGACGGGAAAGGGACTTCTGCAGCGCTCCAAACACCGTGCGACGGCGGCGGGGCGGCGGTGTCCTTGTGGGACAGGTGAAGAGTTCGTCTCTCGCCCTTCCGGCTATCCGCACCCCGAACCCTTCCTGTGCCGGGAAGGGACAGCTTTGGCCAAAGCCAAAGCAGGGTTAGGTGCCCCGCGCGGGCGCCGATGGCGGCACGGACGATGATCGGAACGGTCAGAAACCGGCCTCTCGCTTCCGAGAGGCCGGTTCCGTACGCAGAACGCTGGCCGGGCTAGCCGTTCGCCGCGGTCACCACGAAGGGAATCGTGACGGTGTTGCCGGTTTCTTCTTCGAAGAAGACGGCGCGCCACTGGCCAGGCTTCGATCCGGGCAGGTCGCGGCCGGGCACCATCGTGATCGCCGCCGCCCCCGTGTCGTCGACGATGATCGCCTGGTCTACGCCGTCTTTCTGGTACGTGTAGCGCTGCTCGGAGTCGTCGTAGAGCACAATGTCGACGCCGTGGCCTGGCGTAAGGCCGGTCACGCTGAAGACGAACTGCGTGAGCATGTTGCCGCCGTCCGGCGCAATCGTGGCGTTGCCGCCGGCATGCGCCACACGTGCCATCGAGAACCAACAGCAGACGCAGAGGACGCCGAGCAGCAGCGCCGCCCGCCGAAGGTTGCGGCCACCGGGCCACGCCACGGCAACGAGAACCCGAGTGCGTTCGGTTTCAGTTACGAGCCGTTCTGCCATGCTGCACCGCGCTGTGAACTGGGGCGTCGCGCCCGCTGCCCAACGTGGTGTTCCGCGTGGCGCCTCAGCGCCCGCCCGCCTGGCGCACCGCCGCGCCGTCGAAATAGGCGCACAGTGCTTCGCCATGGCCGGGGCAGAACGTCAGCCTCGCCGCCTCGGCCTCGGTCACCCAGCGCATCTCCTGGCCCTCCAGGCAGAGCACCGGCTGCCGGCCGTCGTACGCGGCCCAAAAGTAGTGCCGCCGCACGGGAACACCGTCCTTAGCATCGGTGCGCGCGACGATCAGTTTCAGGGCTTCCGCGGCGATTCGGTAGCCGGTTTCCTCCTCGATTTCGCGCATGGCGGCCGCGAGCGGCTCCTCGCCGGCCTCGATCGCCCCGCCGGGAATCGCCCACAGGCCAGGATAGTCGATGCTGGGGATGTCATCGCGATGCTGCAAGAGCACGGCGCCATCGGCCCGCACGAGCAGCAGCAGGGCGCCGCCGCGCGAGCGGCCGGCGCTACTCGTCGTCATCGTCGTCGTCGTCCTGCTGATGGCGCTGGCGCAGGAACTCTTCGAGCTCTTCGACGATCGCGGCGCCGCTGGGCAGATCGGCCGCCGCCTGCTCTGCCGGTTCGTCGTCGCCTTGCTCGCCCTGCTCCTCCAGCATGCGCACGTAGCGGCGCACGTCCGGATTCTGGTCCACTGCTTCGCCCACCTGACGCTCAAAGCGGGAACTGGCGTCGTCGAGCTCCACCAGATCGAGGTCGAGGTCGAAGAGCTGATCCACATAGCGCACCAGGGCGACCAGCGTCTTCGGGTTCGGCGAGACATTGATGTAGTGCGGCACGTTTGCCCAGATGCTGGCGGTGGGGATGCCCGCGCCGCGGCAGGCGTCGGACAGGACACCGACGATGCCGGTCGGACCTTCGTAGCGCGAGCGGCGCACGCCCAGGTCGGGCCAATGGGCGAAGATTTCAGGGTTGGTGGTCGTGCCGGTCACGCGCACCGGCTTCGAGTGCGGCACGTCGGCGAGCAGGCCGCCCAGCAGCACGATCGCGCGGGCGTCGATCGTGCCCGCGAGCTCGAGGATGGCGCCGGTGAAGCTGCGCCAGTTGAGCGCGGGCTCGCGCCCGGCCATCAGCACCAGGTCGCGCGCGGAGCGGCTGTTGCGAAAGTAATGGAAGTCGTTCGCGGGCCAGGTGAGCTGGCGCTGCGTGCCCTCGACCAGCTTGATCGTCGGCCGCGCCTCGGTGAAGACGTAGAACTCCTCGGGATCGATGCCGGCGAAGCGCGGCGCATGGAAACGCTGGATCAGGTGATTGACCGCGCCCGTGGCCGATTCGGCGGCGTCGTTCCAGCCGGCGAAGGCGCAGACGATCACCGGGTCGCGCAGCGCCGGCACGCGTTCGAGCTGCAAGGCAGCCGCGCGCGGTGCGGCGCGCCGGCGGCGCGGGCGCGGCTCCCCGTTGGCCTCGTCGGGGGGATGTCGCTCTGGCATCGCGGCGCCTTTCCATGGCCTGGGCCAGCTCTGGCCCGACTCGCCTGATTCCTCACGTCAAGTATAGGGGATGCGCGAATGCTGAAGCCTGCGTGCGGCGCCACGTCAACTTCAATCCCTGTCATTCACTCCACCTATGGAGAAGCAGCCCATCTATCGGCTCTGCTCGCGTATAATCGAGGCACAGTAGCGAGAAGCGACCGGAGAACGAACGATGACGACACAAACAACCCCAGAACGTGCGCTGCGCCGCGTCGTGATTCTGGGCGCGAACGGGGCGATGGGCGCCGGTTCGGCGGCGCTGTTTGCCGCCGGCGGCTGTGAGGTCACGCTCGTTGCCCGCGACATCGGCAAGGTCGAAGGGGCGCTGGCGGCGATCCAGGGCATCACGCGGTCCGAGCGCATCGCCGACGACATCGAGGCCATGACCTACGCCGACGGCATGGCCACGGTGCTCGCCGATTGCGACCTGGTCTTCGAGTGTCTGGCCGAGGACATGGCGCTTAAGCGCGAGATCCTCGCCGCCGTGGACGCCGCGCGGCCGCCGGATGCGCTGGTGGCGACCGTCTCCTCCGGGCTCTCGATCCGCGCCCTGGCCGAGGGCCGCAGCCCCGGCTTCCGTGCGCACTTCGCCGGCATCCATCTCTATAACCCGCCGCACATGATGACCGGCGTCGAGCTGATCCCGCACCCGGAGATGCCGGCCGAGCGGCGCCAGACACTCGCCGACCGGCTCAGCACGCGCTTCGGCCGGCACGTGGTCCTCTGCACCGACACGCCGGCCTTCGCCGGCAACCGCATCGGCTTCAAGGTGCTGAATGAGGTCGCGCAGCTCGCGCTGGAGCACGGCGTCCAGTTCATGGATACGCTGATCGGCCCCTACACCGGCCGCGCGCTGGCGCCGCTGGCCACGATCGATCTCGTCGGTTGGGATGTGCACCAGGCGGTCGTCGAAAACCTGCGCGACAACGTTCAGGACGAGGCCGGCGACGCCTTCATCCTGCCGCGCTACATGGAGCGCCTGCTGCAGCGCGGCCATCTGGGCGACAAGACGCCGCTGCTCGGCGGCTTCCGCCGGCGCAGCGTCAACGACGACGGCCGCGTCGTGCGCGAGGTGCTGGACCCGGCGATGGGGCGCTACCAGCCCGAGGCTCCGCCGCCGAGCATCCCCTTCGCGCAGGAGGTCGCCAACCTGCACCGCCGCGGCCGCTACGCCGAGGGCATGCAGCACTTCATGGACGCCGAAGGGCCGGAGGCCGAGCTGGCGCGACGCGTGATTCTCGGCTACGTGAGCTACGCGCTGAACCGCGTGGGGCCGGGCGAAGTCGTGGCGAGCTATCAGGACGTGGACCGCATCATGGCGAACGGCTTCAACTGGGCGCCGCCGAGCGCGCTGGTGGACCTGATCGGCCTTGAGCGCGCGATCGGCGCGCTGGAGCGCTATCAGCTCGCGGTGCCCGAGGTGCTGCAAGCGGCCCGGCGCGGCGAGCTGCCGACGCCGCTCTTTCGCCAGCCGCACATGTCCGCCGGGCGCTACTTCGGCGGGCAGTAGCCGTCGCCTAACCCCGCCGCGGCGGACGTGCGGGCGTCGGTGAGCGCCGCGGGGCACCTAACCCTGATTTCGCAAGCGAAATCTGTCCCTTCCCGAAACTGGAAGGGACGCGGTTCGAGGCCAGACGAACGGATGGGAGATTACCAAACCGCATGTCCCACCAGGGCATCCCAGCCCCGCCGCCGTCGCTCGACGGATGGAACGCTCCAGAAGTCCCATCCCGTCTCGGGAGGGGACAGACGGCGAAGCCGTCAGGGGTAGGTGCCCCGGCCCGACGCCGCCAGGTACGCTTGCGCAATCGCCCTGCTGCAGAGAATACACTAGAATCAGGCGTCTCGCCCTATTCGAAGAGGCGCGACGCCGAACGCAGGAGACAGAGCAATGACCGAGCCGGTGTACATTCTCGGCGGCTATCAAACGGACTTCGCCCGCAACTGGGCGAAAGAGGGCAAGCACATCGCCGCCATGTTCGTCGAGGCGGTGAACGGCGGGCTTGAGGCCGCCCGCATCGACGCCAAAGACGTGCAGGTGGGCCACGTCGGCAACTTCGCCGCCGAGCTGTACGCGATGCAGGGCCATCTCGGCGCCTTCCTGCTCGAGGCCGATCCGGGCTTCCGCGGCCTGCCCACGGCACGCCACGAAGCGGCCTGCGCCTCCGGCTCGATCGCCGTGCTCGCCGCCTCGGCCGAGATCGAGGCCGGCCGCTACGACCTGGCGATGGTGCTCGGCGTCGAGCAGATGAAGACCGTCGATTCGGCGCGCGGCGGCGACTTTCTCGGCACCGCGGCCTGGTACGAGCGCGAAGCCGAAGGCGTCAGCTACCCCTTCCCCAAGCTCTTCGGCCGGCTGGGCGACGTGTATGAAGAGCGCTACGGCCTCAAGGACGAGCACCTGGCGCGCATCTCGGCGATCAACTACGGCAACGCCAAGAAGAATCCGCTGGCGCAGACGCGCGGCTGGTTTATGAACGAAGAGCAGGCGAAGACCTCCGACAAGTTCAACATGCCGATCGCCGGCCGCATCAAGGTCTCCGATTGCTCGCAGGTGACGGACGGCGCGATCACGCTGTTCCTCGCCTCTGAGCGCTACGCGGCGCAGTACGCAAAGCAGCACGGCGTCGAGCTGAGCAGCCTGCCGCGCATCCTCGGCTGGGGCCACCACACGGCGCGGATCGGCTTCGACGACAAGATCGCCGAGAGCCGCGGCAACGAGTATGTGCTGCCGCACACACGCCAGGCGATTTTGGACGCCTTCGAGCGAGCGCAGCTACCCGAGGTCTGGGCGCTGGACGCGATCGAGACGCACGACTGCTTCACCACGTCGGAATACATGGCGATCGACCACTTCGGCCTGACGGCGCCGGGCAAGTCCTGGCAGGCGATCGAAGAGGGCGTGATCGAGCTGGACGGCCGCCTGCCGATCAACCCCAGCGGCGGCCTGATCGGCTGCGGCCACCCCGTGGGCGGCACGGGCGTGCGCCAGCTCCTGGATGCTCACCGCCAGCTCACGGGCACGGCGGGCGGCTACCAGGTGGAAGGCGCGAAGCGCGTCGCCACGCTCAACATCGGCGGCAGCGGCACCACCAGTTGCGCCTTCGTCGTCGGCGCCGCCTGACCACGCGCCGGCCTGGTGCGTGGCCCAGGCTGAGGCCCGCGCGGCGCCGTTACCCGTCCGGCTCGGCGCCGTGCTCCCGCAGCCACCCCACGACCTTTGGCCAGAGGTGCTGGTGCGCCTGCCGTCCGGCGATCAGCGAGATGTGACCGCCGGGCAGTTCCACGTACTCCTTGTCCGCGGCGCCGACGAGGTCCATCAGCGCACGGGCCGAAGCGGGCGGCGCGATCGTGTCCTTGCGCGCGGCAACTACCAGGATCGGCTGCGTGATCGTCGCGAGATCGACGCGCCGGCCACGTAGCTCCAGCTCGCCCTGCGCCAGGCGGTTCTCCTGATAGAACCAGTGGACCCACTGCCGGAAGAACTCCGCCGGAAAGCCGACCCATTCGTTCGACCAGCGGTTCATCGCCCGCCAGCCCTGCACGTACTGCTCGTTGCCGAGGTTGCGCCAGAGGTTGACGAGCGTGGCCAGGTCGCCCGTTGGGCTCAGCAGCTTGAAGCCGAGGCGTACGAACTCCAGCGGCCCGCCGCCGTAGGCGTCGACCAACTTGTCGACCGGGAAGACGTCCGCCGAGGTCCAGCGGGCGAAGAAGCCGCCCTCGCTGAAGTCGATCGGGCCGACCATCATCACCAGCGCGTGCACGGGTGCGTCGGGATGCGTGGCCAGGTAGCACAGGCTGAGCGGCACGCCCATGCAGTAGCCCAGCAGATCGAGTGCCGGCGCACCCGAGTGGCGTATCGCGCGTCGGGCCAGCGCCGGCAGCACGTCGAGGATCGCGTCCTCCATGCTGAAGCCAGCATCTTCCAGCCCGAAGTCGCCCCACTCAACCAGGTAGAGGTCGATGCCCTGCCCAATGAAGTACTCGACGAAGCTGGCGCCCGGCAGGTCGAACACGTACGTTCGGCTGATGCCCAGGTAGGGCACGAACAGCACCGGCAGGGCGCTGGTCCGTGCGCCGCGGCTGCGGTAGAGATAGAGCTTCGACTTGCCGCGCCGGCCCACCAGCTCGCGCGGAGTCAGCCCAACCGGTGCCCGCGACTGATCCCAGAACAGCTCGGCGCCGCGCCCCAACCGCTGGAAGGTGCTCTCCATCTCATCGATCCAGCGCTGGGCTGGCGTTGAAACACTCGCCGTGGTCGTCATCGCGCATCTCCGTTCACCGGCGCCGGCGTGCGGCGGCCCTCGCGGGCGCCGAGCGCCGCCACATGGTCCGAGAGATCCTCCACCAGGTCGCGCAGCTCGTCGAGCCGCGCGTTCGCCTCGTTGATCTGCACCGCGACACGCAGCAGCTCGTCGCGCGAGGGCAGATTCAGCGTCTGCAGCCAGAGCGCCATCATCGCGGTCGTCTGCTCGCGCAGCGGCAGCTGCACGTTGAGCAGCGCATCAAGCGTGCGACCGCTGGCGGTGAGCGTTTCCGGTGCGTTGAGCAGCTGTTCGAACGCCAGGTTCCAGCCGTTGAGCCAGCTATCGAAGGCGCGGCGCGTGAGTTGCACCGGATCGGCCTGGGCGGAGCCGGCAGGCGTCTCCGCCGCTCCGCCCACCCCCATGCCCGCGGCCCAGGCATCGAGCCAGGTGCGGTAGGCCTGCGTCCAGAGCGAAAACGGGAGGGGTGGTCCTTCCTCGGCCATGGGTGTGCCTCCTCTGGGTCAGCGCGCACCGGTCCCGGCAGCAGAGCGCCGCGTGCCTCCCGGCGCAGGCATACCACGATACCGGCGCCGTGGAAACAGGGGCGGCCCAAACTCGTGCGCAATCGCCGTGTGCAGGGGTGATGTCTGGGCTTGCGGACACACCACTGGTACGGGGCAGCGTCAGCGGGCCAGGCGCCGACTGCGCGACCGTCAGGCCGGGCGTGCTCCCTCGAGGAACTCGCGCATCGACCGGAGAAGCCCAGGTAGCTGGCCATGCTGCTCCTCCTTCCGCCGTAGCAGGGCACGGCTACCGTGTCTCCTCGGACGCAGCCCTTCTCTCCCTCCACTGGCGGGCGCGCTTATCCGGGTGCGGGGATAGCCCCCAGCTGCTGCTGCAAGCCCAGGGCGTCAAAGTTCATCCACTCTTCCACAAGCTTGCCGCCGGCCAGCTGGAGGATATTGATGCCGGTCACACTCACGGGCTTGCCCGTCGGCGCGACACCCCCATACTCCCCGCGATGGGTGCCCTGGCCAGTCCAGCGGACCGCGACTTTCTCACCCGCCGCGACGAGGTCCTCCACGGTGACGTGGAAGTCCTCGAAGGCCGCGCGGTTCCGCGTGACGTACGCCTTGAACGCGGCGTGGCCGCGCACCCCGCCCGGCTGGCTGGTACTGTGGCGCACGAAATCCGGCGCCGTCAGCTCGTCGACCGTGGCCAGGTTGCCCTTGCTCCAGACTTCCTCGAAGTACCGACGGACAACGGCCTGGTTCTCTTCCACCGACATGGCTGACCTTCCTCTCCTGCACCTACCCGCAACGCAGCCAGAGGGAGCGAGGGAGCGGACGAACGGTCTTCCCGACCGTCAGACCTTGCTGATAACCTGCTCCATTTCCTGTTCGGTGAACGCCCGCAAGGTCTCGCTCCGAGCGTTCCCTGCCCCGGCGATGTTGAACAGTCCCGCCATCATCGCCTGCTCGTCGGGCGCCTCCACGATCGCGACGAGGTCGTATTGCCCCTGGGTCCAATACAGCCCCTGCACTTTGAAGCCGCGCTGCTCGTTCTGGGCGCGGGCCTCCCGCGCCCGCGTGACGGTCCCTTTGGCGTCCTTGCGCCCCTGGTCGGTAAAGGTATACAGGACCACGTAGGCTGGCATGGCTCTGCTCCTGTCGTGCTCCGCTCCCTCGCGTACAGGAGAGTATACGCGTCTGGTCCAGACAAGCAGGAACTTCTGGCCGAGCGTGGCGCGGCTGATCGCCGAGGTCTGCGGCCCGCCACCAGCCGGATCTGACCGCTGGACGTGGCGCCTGGTCGCCCAGCGCCCGGTCGAACTCAACGAGAGAGTTTCGAGACGCCGGCGCCGGAGCGGCTCGGTCAGAGCTCGACATCCGGGATCGCCGCCAGCGCCGCCTCGAGGTAGGCTGCCCGCTCCGCGCCGGTCATCCCGACGGCCTGCGCCGGCACCCACTCGATCTGCAGGTAGCCGCTGTAGTACTGGCTGATGAAGCTGAGTGCCGCGGTATCGCTGGTCTCAATGATCAGCACTGACGGGGGTCCGGTCGTCCCCTGGCCTGCGCCGCCAATCGCCGCGTAGGAGCCCAGGAGCGTGCAGCCGCGGGGTAGCTGCTCCAGCAGGCCCGTCACCAGGCGGCGAAAGGCCGCATCGGGAGCCCGATCTCCCGTCCGCGCCCGGGCCCAGGTTTCCTCAAGGAAGGTCGGCACCGCGCGATAGAAACCCAGATACGTAGCCATCGCCCAGCCCCTTCGCAGGTGGTGGGCGTGGATCGCGCCCACTCTGGTTGAGCTATTGCACGCCGCAGGTGCTCGACTGTCAAGCACGGCGGGCCGGCCGGCCAGCGCGCACAGCCACGCTGGTCGAGCTCGCAGGGACCGCGGAGCAGGGCGTGATCGCCGCGATCCCGCACGCTATCATCCGCGCCCCGCCTCCGGCTTCGTCTGCTGGAGCACCACCGAGATTCTCAGCAGGGTGTCGTCGAGGGCGGCCCAGCGGGCGAAGCCGTAGGCTTGCATGCCGCGCAGCAGTTCCTCGTCCTCCTGCTCGGTGGTGTCTGCGTCCCTCTGTTCCAGGATGCGCTCCAGGCGAGCCACCATGTCGCCCAGGTAGCGACGCAGCAGGTAGAACGCGAAGCGGTCGCTGTGCAACGGCCGGACCCCGCCCGCCTCGCGGTAAACGGCCAATGAGCGTTCAAAGTAATCGCCGAGCAACGACCACAGGTCGAACTCGGGCGGCGCGACGGTCGCATCGTCCCAGTCCAGCACGCTGAAGCGGCCCTCCTCATCAACGAGCATGTTGTCGCCGCCAAGATCCGTGTGGCAGAGCACGAAGGGGCCGTCCAACTGGCGCATGGTCTTTTGCAGTTGACGCAGCCGTGTGTGCTGTGTGCGGATTTCCACCTCGCGCGGCAACAGCAGGCGGCGCAGGGCGCGCAGGCCCGGACGCTGCTCCGAGCCGATGCACTGGATCACCGCGAGACAGCGTCGGAGCCCGCGTTCGTCCGGGATGGCGAAGGCCTCGCGCGGCGGCAGCACATCTATCAATGCCGGCGTTGCGCGATGGATCGCGGCGATCGTGCGGGCGAACTCGTCTCGCAGCGCCGCAGGCGTCCTGGCAGGCGGCGCCTTGCCGGGCAGCAGCGGAAAGACGGCGAACGGCGTGCCGGCCAGGTCTCCCCACAGAGCCCCGTCGCGGGTTGGGATGGGATAGGGCACGCGAAGGTTGACGTGCCGGTTATGGATCGCGCGCGTCAGCACCAACGAAGCGCACTGGCGGTCGGCTGCCGCTTGCCCGAGGCGCAGCTCCGGCCAGAGCTTGAGGAGGTATGGCTCCTCGGCAGAGCAGTGCACCACGTAGCAGGCCGCCACGAAACCGACGGACACGAAGGCGAGGTCGCGGGCCGAAATGCCGTATCGCTCGCGGACGGCCGCGATCAGGCCGGCACGGTCGGCGGGCGGTTCGTAGCGCACCGCTCCTCCTGAAACACCACCGACGGACCCACTCGGTTCAGGCGCGGGCCGGCAGCGCGTGGCAGGGCCTCTGCTGCGTCTGCTTACGGCGAAGCTGTAACCGATCTGGTGCTGATACGTATCCATTCCGTCACTTAAAGGACTTGCGTCGCTAACGTACTCATGTTTCCATGGTGGCGAATCTGCTGAACATTCGCAAAATCGTTACCGGTCTGCCTCCTCGCCACAGACCTGCCGGTAGGCGAGGCAGCCGTATGCTGTGTGGTCACGCCCGTGTGCGGAGTGCAGCGCTGGTCGGCTCGTTGCTCGCCCTGTTATCGATAGCCAGGGTGACGGGCCTCGGGTCGCGCGGCGTCACCATGCGTGGTTTTGCCGGCGAAACGGCCGCGGCGGCGGGCGAGAGCAGCTCCCGACGCGTCGTCGCCTATTTCCCGATCTGGCTGCGCAATGGCGGTTACACGGAGAACGATATCGACTTCTCGACGGTCAGCACAGTGGCGCACTTTGCGGTTCGGCCTCGCGCCGACGGGACGGTGGAGATCCCGGACTGGGGGCCGTTTCCCGATCCCGCTCTTGTCGCTCGCGCGCATGCCGCCGGTGCGTCGATTGTCCTGGTGGTTGGCGGGGATGATGCCGCGGCGCGGGACGGCTTTGCCGGCATGGCGAGTTCGCCGGTAACGCGCCAGACGTTCATCCGGGCAATCACACAGCTCGTAACCGACGACGCGTACGACGGCGTTGACCTCGACTGGGAGTTCCCAGCAAATGCGGACGACCGCGGCGATCTGGACGCGCTGGTCGCAGAGCTGCGCGCCGGACTGAGCCCTGGCAAGACGCTTTCCATCTCCGTGCCGGCCAGCGACGACTGGGGGCGCTGGTTTGACGTACCGGCGCTCGTCCCCGATCTCGACTGGCTGGGCGCGATGACCTATGCCCTCAGCGGCGCCGGCTGGTCGAGCCGTGCCTTCCACAACGCGGCTCTTTACGCAACCTTCGCCGGCGAGCCCAGCGTCGATGGCGCCGCCGCCTACTACCTCGGCCGCGGCGTTCCGCCCGAGAAGTTGCTGATAGGCCTGCCCTTCTACGGCGAGCGCTTCGACAGTGTTTCCGCCCTCAACGAGCCGTTGACCAGCAACGACGGCACGGCCGTCTTCTATCTGGACGTGCTGCGTCTCGCCGCGTCGGGCTGGGCGGAGCACCGTGACGAGGCCGCTGGCGTCCCCTTTCTCCTGCGTAACGGTGGGTCCGGGGTCGTTTCGTATGACGATGCGATATCGATCCAGGCGAAGTGCGGCTACGTTGCGACGCACGGTCTCGGCGGCGTGATCGTGTGGCACCTGGGCCAGGACGGCGAGGGAACCGATCAGCCGCTGCTGCGGGCCGTGAGCGCCTGCCGCTGACCGCATCTGGCAGTGTTCGCGCTGCTGAGTCGAGACGAGGGGGGTATGGCTTCAGATTCTGGCGATGACAGCCTGGTTATCTCCGACTGGGACGGCAACCTGTACCGCATCCCTCGTTCCGTGCTGGAACAGTGCCGCATACCGAACGCCGAGCCACTCGGCGCGATCCCGCCCGGCAGTTCCACGCCGGAGGATTCGCCCGTGCGCTGGTGGCGGGCATTCATGCCGCATGAGGATGGCCGACGCCGGCCGCCAGGCCCGTTGCCCACATCCGACCGGTAGCTCGAACGACTTCGGTCCACCGCATGGCCTGTTCCGGCTGCATGCTGCCGTTGTCCTGTCCGATAAGACTGGTGGGATCGCTCTGGTTCACGGCATCGGCGCTCAGGCGGGCAGTGGCGCCGGCTCCGTATCAGGGTTGCGCGACGGCCCTTCGATCACCAACGCCTTATGCGGCAGCACGCCGCTGAAGACTGCGCCGCGGGCGGCGCCGTTGGCGGCCGTCAGCTCGCCGCCGTGCGCGACGAGGATGCGTTGGGCGATCGTCAGGCCGAGGCCGGCGCCGCCCGTCTGGCGGTTGCGCGAGGATTCGCCGCGGAAGAGCGGGTCGAAGATGCGCGGCAGATCGTGCGGCGGGATGCCCGGTCCCGTGTCTGCCACCGAGAAGACAAGCCGCTCCGCGCCTTCGCGCCAGCGCACGCGCACCTCGCCGCCCGGCGGTGTGAAGCGCACGGCGTTCTCCAGCAGGTTGCCCAGCGCCCGCGACAGCAGGTGCGCGTCGGCGTTCAGCATCGCCGGCTCGCCCGGACCGTCGAGCGCCAGCGCCACGCCCTTCTCTGCAGCACGCGGGCGCAGGCCGTCGGCCGCGGCGGTCACGACGGCGCCGAAGTCCAGCGGCTGGCGCTGCGGCTCCTGCTCCAGGTATTCCAGCCGCGTATAGGCGAACAGGTCGGCGATCAACCGCTCCAGCGCGTCGGCCTTCTCCTGGCAGACGCGGACGTAGTGCGCCGCCTTTTCGGGCGTCGTCGCCAGTCCTTTGTCCAGCCCTTCGAGATAGCCGCGCAGCGCGAACAGCGGCGTGCGCAGGTCGTGCGCCACGGCGGTAATGAACAGCCGCCGCTGCTGCTCCAACTCCGCCTGCCGCAGCAACGCGGCGCGCAGCGCATCGCCCATCGCCGTGAAGGCCGTGGCCGCCTCGTTAACCTCGCGCACCTGCGATCGCGGCACGGACACGTCGAGGTTGCCCGCGGCGATCTCGCGCGAGGCCCGGCTCAGCGCGGCGAGCGGCGTCAGCATCGCCGGCCGGATCGCCTGCGCCACGAGCAGTATCGCCAGGGCGAGCGCCGAGAGAATGATCAGCGGCGAGAGATCGTTGCGCAGCGTGCTCGCGAAGGCGATCTCGCCTTTCACCGCGGGCAGCGGATAGGAGTAGAGCCGTACGAGGTCGCGGCCCCCGCCCGGCGCAGCGACGCTGAACGTCAGCACGGCCCGGGTGATCGCGTCGCCGTCCGCTCCATTGGTGGCAGAGGCAAGCGGCTCGCTGCTGCTGCGATACACCGTGTTGCCCGCCGCGTCCAGCAACTCAACGTCGACGCCGACCGCATCCGCCTGCCGCCGCAACTCGGCTTGCCAGACAGGGTCCGTCCAGCGGGCCACGTCGCGCTCCACCAACGGGCGCACGCGCTCGAACGCCTGCTTATCCGTCAGCTCGCGCTGGGCGAGAAAGTGAACGAGCGTCGCCGACCCCACGGTGGCGAGCGCGGGGGTCAGCACGATCACGAGCAGACCGAGGCCGAGCCAGCCGCGCACCGGCAGCGTGCGCTGCTTCGGCCCCGTCCAGAGAAAGCGCACCACCATCGCCAAAAGCGTGGCGAGCGCCAGCAACACGCCAATAGAGAGGGTGGAGACCAGCGCATCGGTCATGGCTCTCGCTCCTCAGCCCGTGGCACCCCCGGCCGCTCGAAGCGGTAGCCGACGCCCCAGACAGTGACCAGAAAACGCGGCCGGTTCGGGTTCGCCTCGATCTTCTCGCGGATGCGGCCGATGTGGACGGTAACCGTGTGCCGGTCGCCATACTCCTCGCCCCAGCAGCGCTCGAAGATCTGGTCGCGGGTGAAGACCTGGCGCGGGTGCTCGGCCAGCAGCCGCAGCACGGCGAACTCGCGCGCGGTGAAGGCGACCGGCCGACCGCCGACGCGTACTTCGTGGGCGCGCAGGTCGATCGTCAGTTCCCCGAAGTCGAGCACGGCCTCGGGCCGCTCGGGCGCCGCTTTTTGCGCCCGCCGCAGCACGTTCTTGATCCGCGCGACCACCTCGCCCGGCGTGGCCGACTTGACGATGTAGTCGTCGCCCAGCCCCAGGCCGCGGATCTTGTCCACATCGCGGTCGCGGGCGCTGAGGAAGAGCACCGGCACGTCGAACTGCTCACGGATGCGCCGGCAGAGGTCGAAGCCGGAGAGACCGGGCATCATCACGTCGAGCAGCAGGCAATCGACCGGCTCGCGCTCGAGCAGCGCCAGCGCCGCGTCGCCGTCGGCCGCGGTCAGCACGCCGTAGCCGTCCGCCTCCAAAAAGTCGCGCATCAGCTCGACGATCGCCGCCTCGTCGTCGACGACCAGCACCGTGGTCTTCGTCATCGCCCATCCACACCCGTAATTCCGGGGTCGCTGTCACCATCGCCATTATCGCGCGCCTGACCGTGCGGAAGAGCGGATCGCACCGCCTCCTGACCGCCTGTTGAGCCTTTGTTGAGCTTTTCACCCATTGGCGGTTGATCTGCGCAGGCCATCATCGAACTACACCGACCGGCCACCCGCAACAGGTGGCCGCGGCGAGGGACGGAGGGAAACGAGATGGCGACAGATGTACTCGAACGGATGCAGGGTCCAGCGGCTGCACGCAGCGCCGGCGCGATCGCGGTGCGCGGTCTGGTCAAGCGCTACGGCACGGTGACGGCGCTGCAAGGGCTCGACCTCGATGTGCCGGCGGGCGCGGTCTTCGGCTTTTTGGGGCCGAACGGCGCCGGCAAGACGACGGCGCTCAGCATTCTGGCCGGCCTCTCTCAGCCCACGGCGGGCGAGGCGCGGATCTGCGGCTACGACGTGGTGAACCACGGCATGGCGGTGCGGCGGCGCATCGGCTTCCTGCGCCAGGATCCGCGCTTTTACACCTGGATGACCGGGCGCGAGGTCTTGCAGTTCACCGGCCGCTTCTTCGACATGGCGGCGGCCGAGATCGACCGGCAGGCCGATGCACTGCTCGACCTGGTGGACCTCGGCGGCGCGGCCGGCCGCAAGATGGGCACCTACTCCGGCGGCATGCGCCAGCGGCTCGGCATCGCCCAGGCGCTGATGGGCCACCCCGAGGTGCTGCTGCTGGACGAGCCCTGCTCGGCGCTGGACCCGGCCGGCCGCCGCGAAGTCATCGAGATCATGGAGCGGCTGCGGGGCACGGTGACGGTCTTTTACTCGACGCACATCTTGCAGGACGTGGAGCGCGTGGCCGATGCGGTCGCGATCGTCTCGCACGGCAGGCGCGTTCTGCAGGGCACGATGAGCGATCTGCTCGCCGCGAGCGGGTCGGCGCTGGCGGTCGAAGTCGAAGGCAACAGCACCGCGCTGGTCGGCGCCCTGCACCATCACCCGGCCATCGGCGGCATCAGCTGCGAGCCACGGGCCGGTGCCGCCGTGCAGCGGCTGCGCATCGAGGCCGTCGACATGGCCGTCGCCAGGCGGACCGTGCAGACGCTGGCCGTGGAGCTGGATCTGCTGCTGGTAAGCTGCCGGCCCGAGCAGAAAACGCTGGAAGACGTCTTCCTCGAACTGACCGGGGACGACAGCGGAGACATCGCCGCTTGAACCACGGAGACGGCCTCATACCACGAGCCGGCGACGGCAGATTGAACGACGACGAACCGCTGCAGACAGAAAGGACCATCGACATGGTTTCCACCGCGACGACCGCAGCCGTACCGCGCACCCCCTCGGCCGGGCGGCAAGAGCAGACACCGTTTCTGGCGGGCTTCGGCAATATCTTTCACAAAGAGGCGTTGGAATGGTTCCGCACGCGGCGCTTCGCGATCTCGGCCACGCTGACCTCGCTGCTGGTCGGCGTCGTGCCCATCGGCGTGTTCATCCATGAGGGCGGTCTGCACCACGGCCGCATCCCGATCTCCAGCGGCACCTACCAGAACATGATGAACGGCTGGATGTCGCTCTCCGTCACGCTCGGCACCTATCTGATGATCGCCCTGACGATGGGCATGCTCGTGCGCGAGGAGGAGATGGGCACGGCGCAGTGGCTGTTCACCAAGCCGGTCTCGCGTCTCGCCTATGCGCTGGCGAAGTACAGCGCGAACGCGGCGATCGCGGCCTTCGCTGCGGTCATCGTTCCTGGGGCGATCTTCCTCGCGCTCACGCAGCTGCTGTTCACGACTGGCGTGCAGCACTGGGGCGGCGCCGGCATCGCCCTCGGTTTGGCCTCGTTCCACGCCGCCACGGTGATCGCGATTATCCTGGCGCTGAGCACGATCTTCTCCTCTCAGGGACCGGTGGCGGGTGTGGTCTTCGGGCTCGGCTTCCTGCCCTTCCCGGCGGCGCTGGTGCTGCCGCTGAGCGTGCTCGGATTGGCCCCCGTCTTCATCGGCCAGCCAGCCCTGCTGGCGGCCGCGGGGCAGCATATCCGCCCCTGGGAACCGGTGGTGTCGGCGCTGGTGCTGCTGCCCGTGTGCCTCGCCTTCGCCTGCGCCCGGCTGAGCCGCAAGCAACTGCAGTAGGGCGCACGGCCCTCACCCCTGCCCCTCTCCCAATCCTGGGAGAGGGTTCTCTTTGTCCGCTTGCCAGCATTGGCCGCGGCGATCCACGATGCGGCGGGGCGCGACACGCACCTGAAGGAGCCGGCCATGCCTGATGCCGCTGGGCGCGCGGCGTTCCTCGCACAGAACCGGTTCTGCGTGCTCGGCACGCTGCGCAAGGACGGCCGGGCGCGGCTCTCGCCCATGGCCTACATGTATGAAGGCGGCACGATCTTCATCTCGACGACGCGCACGCGCGGCGGCGGGCGCACGGCGAAGGCCGATCCGCGCGTCACTGTCTGCATCATCAATCTGCAAAACCGCGGCGAATACCTCACCGTCTACGGGCGTACCGAGGTCTACGAGGACGAGGCGATGACGCTGCGTCTGTTCGAAATGTTCCGCAATCGGAAACTGGAGGGCGCAGAGCTTGAGGCAGCGCGCGAGGAGATCCACCGCGACGGCCGCGTGATCCTGCGCATCACGCCGGAGGAGTTTTATCCCAGGTAAGGCGGGTGCTCAGCCCCAGGCCGCGCCGGCCACCTGCAGCGCCTCGCGGGCAGCGCGCGACGCCGCGAAGGTCGTAGCGGGCAGATCCGCGCAGGCCGAGCCGGCCGCGGAGGGCGCGCCCCGTGTCTCGGCCGCGTGCGGACAGCCCCAGCCGGGGCCGAGCGGGCAAAGGACTTCGTAGCGCAAAGTCAGCGGGCAAAAAAAGAGGTCGTGCCGGGTTCTACTGTCCTCGTGCCGCACGGATCAGCGCCTCCATATGGTCCAGATACCCTTCCAGGGCACGCCGCCCGGCCGGCGCCAGCGTGTACGCCGTCTTCGGCACGCGGCCGTCGAACGACTTCGTGCAGGCGATGTACTCGGCTTCTTCCAGCTTGCGCGCATGGACGGAGAGATTGCCGTCCGTGGCGCGCAGCAGGCGCCGCAGATCAGTGAAACTGAGCGATTCGTTGACGGCGAGCGCACTGAGGATGCCCAGCCGCATGCGGTCGTGGACCAGTCGGTCGAGATCGGCGGCCTGTGCGCCGCCCGCCAGCGCCGCCAGCCGGGCGTCCTCGTCGTCGTCTCGTCTGAGGGCGTGCTCTCTAGCCACCGTGCCTCCTTGCGATCGCCAGGCCGAAGAGGACGTGCAGCCCGCCGAAGCCGGCCGCCATGAAAGCGTCGCCCCAGGCGCTCGGTACGGCCAGTGCCGCGGCGCCGAGTGCCATGAAGCAGACACCCATCAGCGGCAGGATCTTGATCGAAAATGCGCCGCCCGTCACCACACCGGCGCCATACAGCAGCAGCCAGGTGCCGGGAATCGCGGCGAACAGGCCGTGCTGGTCCAGCACGAGCGTCAACACGACACTGGCAGCAAACGGCGGTGCGAAGTTGATCAGGCAGCGGCGTGCCGGGCCACGCACCACGGAAACCTGCGCCAGTTGCGCCCGCCGGCCGATGGAAACCGCCGCGATCGCCAGCGCCAGCAGCGCCTCGGCAATCCAGACCGCCAGCCAGGCATGGCGCCCCGCCTGCAGCGCGGCGAGCGGCGCAGCTAGCAGCGCCGTCAGCCCCATCAGTACGACGCCCACACCGGAGACGGCGGTGAACGAGCCGGCCAACTCCATCGTCTCGCGGATGAAGCGCAGGTTGTCCACCGCGCGGCCATGCAGCGACGCCGGCTCCGCGGACCAGGGCGCGATCGGCCGTCTTGACGCCATAGCGGCACGCTACGCCGGCGAAATGTGGCTGTCAAGTACTTTGTGGTGCAAAGTTAGCAGCCGACAGCCTTCGCCGATCCGGGTTGCCTGCCGGATGCCTCATCCTCCTGGGAGCCAGCAGCGGATGCGAACGACGCCACCCCGTCCAACTCCGCGTTCCAGTAGAGTGGCAAGCGGTTGTACGGATTGGGCAGCGAGGCGTCGGTCACAAAGACGCGCCCCGCGCGTCGCCGGCGAGCGAGCGCCAGCGTGTTGCGCATTGCCCCGGCATCCGGCGCGGCGTACACGATATGCCAGAAGCGCGCGGCCTCGTACCCGTGCACCCAGAAGGGCTCGTGCTCGGCCTGCAGGTAGGCGTCATATGTGCCTTCGAACGTTACGATGATGTCTGCGGCGCCCATGTAACACGCTTGCGTCTGCGTGCCGGGGTTGATCGCGCTGATCAGGGCGTCGCCCTGCGCCTTCAGGCAGCGATCGAGTGCGGCGTAGTATGGCTGCATGGCGCAGTCGGCGCTCGCCTCATCGAAGAAGATGCCATCGACGACATACCAGCCAAGATAGCGCTCGACATCCCCCGCTACCTCCGCGGCCGGGCGCCGGCCGTAGCTGGTGCAGACATAGCCGAGCACCGGGACGCCGTGTGCCTGTGCCTGCCGGATGGCGGCGGCATACGCGGGATCGGCGGCGGCGCCGGGACCGCTGTCCGGGTTGGCAACCGCGAGGCCGACAGCGGCTGCGCCCGCGGCCAGATGCTGCCAGAGCGGCCCCGGCGCGAAGTAGGCGGGCACAGCCAGCGTTAGCGGCGCAGCGGCGCGCGGCACCACCGGTCTACGTGAGTGACACGATGGTGAGCCGGCGGTTGCCGTTCGGCACGGCGACCTCGACCATGTCGCCGGCGCGCCGCCCCAGCAGCGCCTTGCCCACCGGCGAGCCGTCGCTGATCTTGCCGCGGATCACGTCCACCTCTTCGATCGAGCCGACGATCTGGTACGTCTGCTCCGGACCATCCTCCGGCTTGACGACGACGGTGGTGCCGAGCTGCACCGTGCCGGTGCGCTGCGCCGCCGCCTGATCGATGATCTCGGCGCGGGCAACCGTATCTTCGAGCAAGAGAATGCGCTTCTCGACCTGCGCCTGCTCCTCTTTGGCGAACTCGAAGCCCGGCTCGTCTTCGGTGCTGAGGTTGCTTTCACGCGCCTGCTCCAGGGAGGCGGCCATCTGCGGCCGGCGCACGTTCCGCAGATGCTCCAGCTCTTCCTGCAGCTTCACCAGCCCCTCCTGGGTCAGGGCCACTCGATCTTCGGCCACGGTGGTCTTCCCCCGACCGGCGCCGCCGGTCCTACTCCCAAAATGCGGCGGCGGCGCGCGCGCGCCGCAACCACGCTCATTGCTCATTGCCGCTGCTTCGCCGCCCACGCCGGCCGCCGGCGCGATGCAAAACCAGTTGCTAGTGTAGACCACCCCTGTGCGCTGCGATACCGGCGGACGAACCGTCCATTTACCGCAAGAAGCAGCTTGCCGGCTGGAGCCGATACTCGGGCGCCGCCTCGGCGACTCCGGCTGCGAGAGGCCGATCTATGGCCCTCTGCCGCCGCTGCATCGGATAATCAGGGCCAGCCGATACGGCAGCGAGGTTCGCGCCATGCCCTGCACGCTCTACCCGAGCCCCACGGCGATCGCCTCGTGAGCGCCGACATTCTGCCCTTTGCGGCAACGGAAGCGACGCTCGCCAACGGGCTGCGTGTGATCGTCGTGCCCACCGGCTTCCCCAACCTCGTCTCGCTGCAGATCCCGGTGCAGGCCGGCTCGCGCAACGAGGTCGAGCCGGGCAAGTCGGGCTTCGCCCACTTCTTCGAGCACATGATGTTCCGCGGCACGCCGCGCTTTGCGCCGGCGGCGTACGAGGCGCTGATTACCCGCGCCGGCGCCCGCCAGAACGCCTACACCACCGACGACTACACCAACTACCACATCACCTTCGCCCGCGAAGACCTCGAAACGATGCTCGAGCTCGAGGCCGATCGCTTCATGCATCTCGCTTACGCGGAGCCGGAGTTCCGCACCGAGGCCCGCGCGATTCTGGGCGAGTACAACAAGAGCGCCTCAAACCCTCTGACCAAACTGTTCGAAGTGCAGCGCGAGCACGCCTTCGCCGTCCATACCTACAGGCACACGACGATGGGCTTCATCCAGGACATCGAGGCGATGCCCGAGCAGTTTGCGTACTCGCGCGCCTTCTTCGCCCGCTGGTACCGGCCCGAATACACCAGCGTGATCGTCGCCGGCGACGTGGACCCGCACGAGACGCTCGCGTTGGCAGAGAAGCACTGGGGCGCCTGGCGCGGTGCGCAGCAGGCCGCCCCGCCGGCGATCCCGCAAGAGCCGGAGCCGCGCGGCCCGGTCACGGCGCATGTGCTCTGGCCGGCGCCGACGCTGCCCTGGGTGACGGTCGCCTTCCACGGCCCTGCCTTCTCCGAGAGCGAGCCGGGCTGGGCCGCGCTCGATACGCTGCTGGATCTGCAGTTCGGCGAGACATCGGAGCTGTACCACCGGCTCGTCGAAGAGGAGCAGATTGTGGACCGGCTGGCGCCGCACCTGCCGAGCACGCAGGATCCCGAGCTTGCGGGCGTGCTGGCGCGCCTGAAGCGGCCGGAAGACGCGCCCCGTGTACGTGATGCGATCCTGGCGACGATCGCAGCCGCGCGGCGCGAGCCGGTGCCCGCCGCGCGGCTGCAAGAGGCGAAGTCGCACAACCGCTACGCCTTCGCGCGTTCGCTGGACAACTCCGAGTCGATCGCCGGCACGCTGGCCCGCTTCGTCCGTTTCCGCCGCAGCTACGACACGCTGAACAACCTCTTCCGCGTCTACGACGCGCTCACGCCCGACGATCTGCTCGCCGCGGCACAACGCTATCTGACCGACGCCCGCCTCGTGCAGACCACGCTCTCGCAGGAGCCGTTGCCCGAGGCGTTGGTCGAAGTGCCGTCGCTCGACGGCTTCGCGCCAGCGGCGGGCCCATCCCTGATTTCGCAGGCGAAATCTGTCCCTTCCCCACAGGGGACGGGTTTGGCCGAGGGCTACCATTCGCTCTCCGAAGAACCCCTTCCCCGTGGGCCAGAGCGCAGCGCAACCGTCGGAGACGTCCAACGCACAGCCGAGCCTTCAGACGAGGCAGGGGTAGGCCCGGCGTGGCTGCCGCTGCCGTCGCCGCTGCCGCTGTTGCGGCTGAAGCTGTTGCTTGATGCCGGCTCGGTGGACGATCCGCCGGGCAAGGAGGGTCTGGCCGAGCTTGCCGCCGCGCTGATCGCCGAGGGCGGCAGCCACGAGCTGCGCTACGAGGAGATCACCCGTGCCCTCTTTCCACTCGCCGCCAGCTTCGAGGCGCAGGTCGATAAAGAGCAGACGGTCTTCAGCGGCGCCGTGCACCGTGATACGGCCGAACGGTTCCTCGACATCGCCCTGCCGCAACTGCTGCGCCCCGGCCTGCGCGAGAGCGATTTCGCCCGCGTCAAAGAGACGCAGCGCAACGCGCTGATGCAGGATCTGCGCAGCAGCAACGACGAGGAACTGGGGAAAGAGCGGCTGCAAGCCGGCTGCTTCGCCGGCACGCCCTTCGGACACCCGACACTCGGCACCATCTCCGGCATCGACGCGATCACCCTCGAAGACGTGCGCGACTTCATCGCCAATCACTACACCGGCGTCAATCTCACCGTCGGCCTCGCCGGCGACGCCCCCGACGCGTTCGTCAATCGCCTGCGAGCCGAACTCAATGCCTTGCCCTCTCGCAACAGTCAAACCGCTTCCACAGCTCCCCCCTCTCAATCGAAGATCGCGCTCCGCGCGATGGAAAGCCCTGGAGAGGGGGGCCAGGGGGTGAGGCCCCACGGCATCCAGGTCGAGATCATCGACAAAGATACCCGCGCCACCGCCATCTCCTTCGGCCACCCGATCGCGGTGACGCGCGCCCACCCAGACTACGCCGCGCTGTGGCTGGCACGCGCCTGGCTGGGCGAGCACCGCGCCTCACTCGGCCGGCTCTACCAGCGGCTGCGCGAGGCGCGCGGCCTCAACTACGGCGATTACGCCTATGTCGAGGCGTTTCCTGGCGGCATGTACCGGCTCTTCCCCGAGCCGAACGTCGCCCGCCACGCGCAGATCTTCGAGATCTGGATTCGCCCCGTTGAGCCGCAGCATGCCGTCTTTGCCTTCAGGCTGGCGCTCTACGAGCTGCGCCAGCTCATCGAGCACGGCCTCTCTGAGAGCGATTTTGCCGCGACACGCGCCTATCTGATGAAAAACGTCTTCCTGATGACGCGCACACAGGGCCAGCAACTCGGCTACGCGCTGGACCAGCGCTGGTACGGCCTGCCCGAGTTCACGGGCTGGATGCGCGGGCAGCTGCAGGCGCTCACGGCCGGTGCGGTGAACGCCGCGGTGCGCCGCCATCTTTCCGGCGAGAACCTGTTCGCCGTCTTCGTCGCCGGCAACGCCGCCAGCCTGCGCGAGCAACTGCTCTCGCCCGAGCCGGCGACGATCGTCTACGACGCGCCGAAGCCGCCGGAGCTATTGGAAGAGGATCGGCTCGCCGGCGCTCTGCCGCTCAACCTGAGTCCGGAGGCGATCCGCATCACGCCGGTAGACGCGGTGTTCGCATAGGGGCGCCCGGGCGGTGTGGCCCTAACCGTCAGCGCGCGGCGCCAGGGAAACCGATCCGGCGCGTCGGTGAAGCGGGACCGCTCTCCGGGAAGACGTTCTTCCTGCCTCTTTGCTGAGCCTGGCCGAGATCTGCGCGTAAAGGTCGCTCGCCGGCGGATCGGACAGACCGTGCCCACGGCGTTGCCGACGGCGAGCGGCGCTTTGAACAGACGGGCACGGCACGCTTCTTTACATCTGCCGCCCCGTACACGTCGAATTCTGCTCCCTCGTGCCGCCGGGATCTCACCCGTGCCACGTCAACTATCTGCCAGCCGATAGCACAGGTATCCGCTGCCGGGCAACGCGGGTGGTGATCAGCACTCATCATGACTCCAAAGGTACGGTGGCCGGTGACAGCCGGGACGCGGGCGGCGGCGTGGTCGCGCCCCGCCCGCTAACAGGGCTCGCCGGCAACGAAAGCCGTGCCCGCATGGCGTCGGAATCGGCGCCGGAAGGCTCGGACAGGAGGATCGCCATGACGGACGAGCAGTACTACCAGATGCGGAATCAGGAAGGCGGCGTGAAGGTGCCGGCAGCTGAGTCGCCATTGGTACGGGCGCTGCAGCGTGGGCGCCGGCGGCTGCCCATCGCGCTGGTGCGGCGGCAGGAGGCGATGGCCGTCCCGGGCGGCAAGGTGCGCGGCCGCCCTCACACATCCGGATAGCCGGGCAGGCTGCTAGAATGGCGGCGCCAGCGTCGAGCGCCGCGTTCGAGGCCGCCGGATGTCCGCCCTGCCGACCGGCACGATCACGTTTCTCTTCACCGACGTGGAGGGCAGCACGCGGCTGTGGGAGGAACACCCGCAGCAGATGCGCTCGGTCATGGCCCGCCACGATGCGCTGCTTACCGGAGTATTCGAGCAACACGATGGCGTCGTTGTCCGCCCACGCGGCGAGGGTGACAGCCTCTTCGCCGTGTTCGTCCGCGCCACCGACGCCGTGGCCGCCGCGCTCGCCGGGCAGCGGGCGCTTCTTGCTGAGGACTGGGGCGCGGTGGGTCCGCTGCGGGTGCGGATGGGGCTGCACACCGGCGAGGCGGACCTGCGTGAGGGCGACTACTACGGCAGCGCCGTCAACCGCTGCGCCCGCCTCCGCGCCGCCGGCCACGGCGGCCAGGTGCTGCTCTCGCAGACCACCGTGGACCTCGTGCGCGGCGCCCTGCCCGAGGACGCGAGCCTGCGCGAGCTGGGCCGCCACCGCCTGCGAGACCTCAGCGAGCCGGAGCAAATCTATCAACTCACCGCGCCGGACCTGCCCGAGCAGTTCCCGCCGCTCAGCACACTGGACGCGCGGCCCCACAACCTGCCGCTGCAGCTGACCAGCTTCCTCGGCCGCGAGCGGGAGCTGGCGGAGATTCAGGCGCTGCTCGGTCAGCACCGCCTGCTCACACTCACCGGTCCCGGCGGCACGGGCAAGACGCGGCTGGCCTTGCAGGCGGCCGCGCAAGTGCTGGATCAGTTCCCCGAGGGCGTCTGGTTCGTGGACCTCTCCGGTGTGGCCGACCCTGCCGGCGTCGTGCCCGCCATCGCGCAGGTGCTAAACGTGCGCGAGAGCGAGGGCCGCACGCTGGCCGTGGCGCTCGCCGCCTACCTGCGCAGCCGGCGGCTGCTACTGGTCATCGACAACTTCGAGCAGGTCGTGGATGCGGCGCTCGTGCTGCATGACCTGCTGATCGAGGCGTCCCGCCTCTCCATCCTCGTGACCAGCCGCGTCGTGCTGCGGGTCGGTGGCGAACACGAGTGTCCCGTGCCGCCCTTGCCATTGCCTCCGGAAGCCGGCGCTGCGGAGTTGCTTGCGGGCAACGTGGCGGTGCAGCTATTCGTGGCGCGGGCGCAGGCGCTGCGGCCCGACTTCGCCATTACGGCCCAGAACGCCGCGGCGATTGCGGCGATCTGCCGCCGGCTGGACGGGCTGCCGCTGGCGATCGAGCTGGCGGCGGCGCGGGTGAAGCTGCTGCCGCCGGTGGCGCTGCTGGCCCGCTTGGAGCGGCGCTTGCCGCTGCTGGCAGGCGGCGCCCGCTCGCTGCCGGCGCGGCAGCAGACCTTACGGGCGACGATCCAATGGTCGTGGGATCTGCTCTCCACCGCGGAGCGCGTGCTCTTCCGTCGGCTGGGCGTCTTCGCCGGTGGCTGGACGCTGGAAGCAGCCGAAGCGGCCTGCGATCCCGAAGGCGAGTTTGACCTCCTGGAGTGTCTGGCGTCGCTGGTAGACCAGAGCCTGGTGCAGCAGCATGAAGTGAGTGGCGAGCCGCGCTTCAATATGTTGGCGACGCTACGCGAGTTCGCGCTGGAGCAGCTTGAGGCCGGCGGCGAAGCGGAAGCGATACGCCACAGGCACGCCTCTTACTTTTGCGTACTGGCAGAACGCAGTCATGCGGCGTTCTGGGATAGCGGCCACATCGAGACAGACCTCCTGCGCCCGTTGGACCCGGAGCGGGATAACCTCTTTACATCACTCGCCTGGAGCGCTCATCGGAAGGAGGCGACGCTGGGACTGCGGCTAGCGGAGGTGATGGCTTGGTGGTTCTATCTGCGTGCTTCTGGTGAGGGGCTTCGCTGGCTGAGGCAAATTCTTGACCTGCCAAACGCTGACCAACTGAGCCAGGATCGGGGCGTGGCCCTCTTTGCGGCGTCTGCCTGTGCCATAGCGCAGGCGGATCCAGCAGCGGTGGTCGCGTATTGCGAGGAAGCCGCGGTGATCCTTCGCGCAGTCGAAGACCTGCCCTGGCTCACACAGACGCTGTTCAACCTGAGTGTCTGCCTGCCGGCGACCCAGGCTGACCGGGCCCTGGCTTTGGCCGATGAGGCACTCGCGCTGGCCCACGCCACAGGCGGACGCTTCGCCGTTGCGTTGGCCGCGCAGTTCGCAGGCGTGACTCGCACGTTGCATGGGTCTAACCCCGACGATGCGCGATCGTATTATGAGACTGCGCTGCGCCTGGCACGGGAGCTGGGCGCCGACTGGCTCATCATGCATGCGCTGCTTCACCTCGGGATCGAGTCAGTGAAGCACGGGCAGAATGCTGAGGCACGACACTTTCTACGCGACGCACGACCGCTCGCCCTGGCATGCGGAGATCGCTATCAGGCCGCCGTCGCGTGCCAGTATCTTGCGCTGCTGGCCAATGCCGAGGGCGACAGCGGTGAAGCGGCAGTGGAGTGGCGCCGTGGACTGGCGTTGGCCCACGACCTCGGGAGTACCACAATGATGGCCATCGGCCTGGCTGGCACGGCAGGGCTGCTCGCCAATAGACAGCCGCATCTGGCGGCTCAGTCGCTTGGCGCGATCGAACGCGCCAAACAGGATATCGAGGCGTTAGGGGTGCTTCGGATACGGTTCGACCAGGCATATGATCCCGCGCGGGCGGCGACGCGGGCGGCGCTAAGCGAGGAGGCGTTTGAGCGGGCGTGGGCGGAGGGGGAGGCGCTGACCCTGGACCAGGCGGTCGCGGAGGCGCTGACCCTTGTGCGGTCCATTGCGCCGGCCTGACGCAGTACTCAGGCCGCCTCGCCATCAGGCGTATACTGGTAGACACGAGCGCTGGGTCGCTCGCGGGATACGGCGGTGGCAACCGAGACGCTGAGCGAAGCCGAGAAGATGCAGCGCGTGCCGGGGATCTACTTTGCCACGGAGCCGCTGGGGCGCGTGGCCAAAGTCGCGGGCAGCGGCATCGAGGTCTGGCTGATTGTCGGCACCTACAACCGCCCCGGCGGCGGCCGACGAGCCGTCGATGCGGCCTACCACTTCCTCACCTCGGCGCAGCGTCAGGCCGCGCTCGACTACTATGCCGCCTTCCCCGACGAGATCGACGCGCGCCTGGCCCACGAGGCGCAGATCACGCCGGAATGGGTGGCCGCGAACTTTCCTGCGCGTCCCGGTCAGTCTCTGCCTGGCTTCAAGAAGTCGAGCATGTAGGGCGGCATGCCTTCCGGGTGCTCGCGATCGTACCGCGCGATCGCCGCTGCGACACCGGCGAAATCCTCGGGATTCAGTGAAGACGGCAGGACGAGCACGCCCGCATGTGGCTGGCCGTCATCCGCAAACTGGAATGTCAGCCCGGCAAAGTCGCTGCGGTCCTGCGTGACGATGACGCGATCCTCCGCAGCGGCGTATGCGAGTTGCTCTGCGTCGGTGCGGCCCTTGCGGCCCACCTCGTCCGTACCGACGATGTCCAGCTCATGACGCTCGCGACCGATCCGAGCGATCACGCGGGACAGATGCTCGTCCAGCAGGTATTTCATGCGTTCCTCGGGCGCCGGCTCGTGAGCGCTGTCTGCAACGGTATCGAGCAGGCGCCGCTGTGTCGTGGCGCAGCGGCGACGCGGTTTTGCGGAAGCTGCCTGCCGCTGGGGGAGCCATGGCGCCCGCCTCCATTCTCTGCACGCGCTCGATATGCCCATCCGAGCTGTCCGCGCGCCCGTAGGCAAGCGCCACAAGCGCGGCGTATGCTGGCGCACACATGAAGCGGGAGGAGATGCAAGCATGGCTGTGCGAAACGGGGCCGCGTACCTGGCCGGGCTGCGCGACGGCCGCTCGATCTGGCTGCGCGGCAAGCGCGTGGCCGATGTCACGACGGAGCCTGGCCTCGCCCGCACGGCACAAACGATCGCCGCCTACTACGACTTCCAGAGCCGGCCGGAGCTGTGTGACCTGATGACCTATGAAACGGATGACGACGACCGCGCCCCGGTCTCCTTCATTCAGCCGCGTTCCAAGGACGACCTGCGCCGCCGTGCCGACGCCTACGCCGCCTGGGCCGAGGTGAGCTGCGGGCTGATGGGCCGCAGCCCCGACTACATGAACGCCGCGGTCGCGGCCGTGGGCATGGCGCAAAGCTTCTGGGGACGCGCCGACCCGGCGCTGGGCGAGCACGCGCAGAATGTCTACCTGCGCTGCCGGCGCGGCGATCTGTGCCTCACGCACACCTTCATCACGCCGATGGTGGACCGCTTCAAGGCGCTCAAGGACCAGGAGCCGTACACGAACGCCGGCGTTGTGCGCCGCACCGAGGACGGCATCGTCGTGCGCGGCGCCAAGAGCGTCGCCACGCTGGCGCCGTTCGCCGACGAGAACCTGCTGCTCTCGCTCGGAGCCCTGAACAAGCTTGAGTCGGAGAGCGCCGACTACGCGATCTGCTTCAATCTGCCGCTCGACACGCCGGGCCTGAGCTTCATCGGCCGCGACGTGCTCGACGACGGCTCATCGCACTTCGACCGGCCGCTCGCCGGCCGCTTCGAGGAGATGGATTGTCTTGCCGTCTTTGACGACGTGTCGGTGCCGTGGGAGTCGGTCTACGCCTACCGCGACGTGGACATCGGCAACGAAGCGGTGCGCGGCCTGCACTTCACCGAGTCGCTGGGCCATCAGGTCGTCTGCAAGAACGTGGCGAAGACGCGCTTGCTGCTCGGCCTGGCGCACCTGCTGGCCGAATCGACGCAGGTGAGCAGCTTCATCAACGTGCAGGAGAAGCTGGGCGACATCACCACGGCGCTGATGACGATGGAGTCGCTGGCGCTCGCCGCGGTCGAGGGCGCCTATCAGGCGGACAACGGCTTCTGGTACTGCAACCCGGCCGCGATCAACAGCGCCCTGCGCCTCTATCCCGATTTCTACGTGCAGATCGTGGATCATCTGAAGCAGATCGGCGGCAGCGGCTACGTGGCGATGCCCGCCGAGGCGACGCTCGACGCGCTCGGCCCGGCGGTCGAAAACTACTTCCGCGGCGCCACGCTGGACGCGCACGGCAAGGTCCAGCTCTTCCGCCTGGCCTGGGATATCGCCGGCAGCGGCTGGGGCGGGCGGCAGGAGCTGTACGAGCGCTTCTTCTTCGGTGACCGCACGCGTATGCGCGCCGGCCTGTATATGGGCTACGACAAGACCGAGGCCATTGCGATGGTGCGCCGCATGTTGGAGCCGCCGAAGCCCGGCGAGCCGCTGCCGCTGCCCGAACGCTTCGCCCGCGAGGCGGTTGCGGTGCGTGGTGAATAGTGCACGGTGAGTGGCGCAGTCCCATGTGCACAGCTATCTCCGCGGCCTGTTGAGCACCGCGGAACGGACGCACGGCTGGCAGCTCGCCGAGGATGCCGGCGCTGCCTGGCTGCAGTCCAGCCAGCGCGTGTTGAATCGCCCGGTGGAGGAGCGATCGTCAGGGGGCGCCGGCATGCGCGGCGGATCGCCCCGGCGCCACGCCGGGCAGCGTGAGCAGAATGCCGGCGGTAATAGCCAGCATCACGACATCCTCCACGGGGCTGATCCAGGTCAGCGGACGCGCCCAGAAGACGCCGAAACAGCCGCAGTTCTGCAGATGCAGGCCGCGCAGCAGCTCTACTGTGAGCAGCGAGGCGAAGCTGGCGTGCAGCAGCAGCGAGACGCCGATGCCGGTGCGCAGCCGCCAGCCGCTGAGCATCGTGATCGCGATGAACGCCTCGACGATCGGCATGGCGATCGCGATCGGCCAAAGCGACCAGCCGGGGAAGATATCGTAAGTCCGCATGACGTCGTGGAAGCCGGGAAGGTCCAGCGCCTTGCCCACCGATGTGGCGACGAGCGTAAGCCCCAGCACCAGCCGCAGCGTGACGTGCACAACGCGGCGCCAGTCCAACGTCCGCCGTCCGCTCCGCGCCTCGCGCCGCCGATTGCATGGCCCACCCCGCCGCACCATCCGGCGCTGCTGTGAACAGTGTGGCCCTTCGGGCGATGTCCAGCGGCTCCGCTTTGGAGTAATGGCTGACACGGCTTCAGATGCCCTGGCTCTGGACCCCGCCGCGTCCTCATCGCCGTGGACCGGCGATCTCACAAGAGCCGCGTCGCCCTTCCCTTCATGTCATGACACATGGACACATGGCGGAAGGGTTGATTCGAGGATGACCGGACTCTCTCGGAAGAACCCCGCCCTCGTAGCGAGGGACAGCCGAGCGCTTGCGCGAGGCAGGGACAGGCCGCGCGCTCAGGGGAAGCGTGAACGGAGATCCTCCAGCACGCGCAGCAGCTCGCGATCGTGCTCCAGCGGCTCGCGCGGCGGGTGCACGCAGAGGCCGCCGAACGCCTCCACGACTTCGGCATGGTCGTCCACCACGTAGTCCGGCGCGAAGGGCACGCCCAGCTCGGCCAGCCGCTCGCGGTGACGGAAGAGCGGCTTCTCGAAGCAGTCGAGCACGTGCGCCGCGAGGTCGAACGCCTCCACTACTTCCCAGCGCTTACCGCGGCCGGACCAGAGATAGACGGCGAAGCCGGCAGCGCCCAGTTCGGCCAGCACCTCGCGGGCGAAGGGCCGCAGCCGCCAGTTCCAGGTCAGCAGCGTGTCGTCCACGTCGAAGAAGACGCGGGCGCGCGGCGTGGCGCCGTCGCTCACGTCGCTCATACGTGCGCCTTGAAGAACGCGGCCAGCCGCCGTTCGAGCGCGGCGCGCTGCGTCGGGCTGCGCGGGCCGTGGCGCTCGTTCGGATAGACGGCCAGCTCGTACGCTTTGTCCGCGTCATTCAGCGCCGCGATCAGCCGCGCCGTGTGGCGGAAGTGGACGTTTTCGTCCAGCATGCCGTGCAGCAGCAGCAGCGGGGCGCGCAGCTTCGCCGCGTGCGTGAGGGCGCTCGCCTCGCGGTAGCCGTCGGCGTTGGTCCGCGGCGTCTCCATGTAGCGCTCGGTGTAGAACGTGTCGTAGCCGTCCCAGTCCGTGACGGGCGCGCCGGCGACGCCCGCCTTGAACACGTCCGGCGCCTTCAACAGGCACATCAGCGTCATGTAGCCGCCGTAGCTCCAGCCGTAGACGCCGGCTCGCGCCGTGTCTGCCTCCGGCAGCGAAGCGAGGAAGCGCACGCCGTCCACCTGGTCCTGCACCTCGACGCCGCCCATCTGCCGAAAGATGGCGGCCTCGAAAGCGTGACCTCGGCGGGCGCTGCCGCGGTTGTCCGTCTTGAAGACGATGTTGCCCTGCCGCGCCAGATACTGTGCCCGCAGATCGACCGTGTTGCCCCAGCCGTCGTAGACCATCTGCACGTGCGGCCCGCCGTAGACCTCGACGATCACGGGATAGCGCCGTCCCGGCTCGATGTTCGGCGGGCGGTAGATCGCGCCGTACAGCGTGACGCCGTCGCGCGAGGGGAACGAAACCAGCTCCGGCGGACGCAGCCCCAGCCGCTCCGCCTCGCCCGCGTCGGCGACGACGATCTCGTGCAGCAGTTCGCCGCCGGCGTTGCGCAGGCTCACGCGCGGGGGTGTGGTGAGCGCGTTGAAACTCTCGACCCAGCGCTCGCAGTCGGGCGCGAAGACGGCGCCGTGCATGCCCGGCTCGGATGTCAGCCGCTGCGGCTCGCCGCCGTCGAGGCTCACGCGCCAGACGTGCTGATCAAGCGGCGACGCGCTGCCGGCGAAGTAGACGAAGCGCCGCGCCTCGTCCACGGCCAGCACACCGTCCAGCGGCCAGGCGCCGCGTGTGAGTTGCCGCAGCAGCGTGCCGTCGCGGCCGTACAGATAGAGTTGGCGGAAGCCGTCGCGCTCGCTGGACCAGAGGATCTCGTAGGCGTCCATTGGACCGTCGGGGCGCGAGACGCAGCGCAGGTCGTGGCTCAGATTGAGCCAGTCGTCCGCCTGCTCTGCGATCAAGGTTGTGGTGGTTCCGGCCGAGATGTCGATGCGGCGCAGCTCGAGCCGGCGCTGGTCGCGCGTCATCACCTGCACCAGCAGCGTGCCATCCGGCGCCCAGCTCACGCGGGCCAGGTAGCCGTCGCCGTCGGTCACGCCGGGCAGCGGCAGCCAGCGCACGGCGCCGCCCTCGGCCCGCACGGTGCCGAGCCGCACGCGCACGTTCGGCCCGCCGGCGAAGGGATAACGATGGACTTCGGTGTCGTACTGCGCCTCGCCCTGATGCGCGATCGTGTAGGGCGGCACGGGGCTGCCATCGGCCTGCTCGAAGGCGATGAAGCGGCCGTCGGGCGACCACCAGAAGCCGGAGGCGCGGTCCATCTCCTCCTGCGCCACGAACTCGGCCAGGCCATTGGTCACAAGCTGCTCGCCGTTCTGCACGGGTGCGGCGTCGAAGGTCAGGCGCACGGGCACGGCGTCGGCGCGCGTCAGGTCGAGCGAATACAGCTCGCCGGTGCGAACGAAAGCGACGGCGGTGCCGTCAGCATTGAGCTGCGGGTCGATGCAGGGCGGCTCATCATCTGTGACCTGACGCAACGTCCCGCCCACGCCGTGCTGGATATAGAGGGCGCCGCGCACCGGCACGAGCAGCGTATCGCCGCGCTTCGCCCAGGCGTAGCCGGTGACGCCGAAGCCGCGCTGGCGCTGACGCTCGCGGCGCAGCTGCTCCTCGCGCGAGAGGTTCGCGTCGGTCTCGCCCTCGCCGGGCGGGCGCACGAGCAGCTCGCGCTTGCCCGTCTCCGGGTCGAACGCCCAGAGCTGGCGCGTGAGCGAGCCGTCTTCACTGTACAGAAAGGTGACGAGCTTACCGTCCGGCGAGAAACGGAGCTGCACCGGCGCATTGGTGCCGGGCAGCGGCAGCCGCGCCACGACGGCGGGGGTGAGGTCTTCGACGCCGGCCGGCGAGGCCGAAGCGGGAGCCGAGTCTGACATTGCGGCACCACACGAGGTCGTTTGCCCGGCCTGCGGCCAGTGCTCGCATCATTCCATTCATTGCGGTGGCTGGCAAACGTACGGCCGCTTGCACCGGGGCGGTCGAGCGCGCCACACTTTGAGAGATTCGCATAGATTTGCCGCCACTCTGTGGCCGGCGGGAGGGCAAGCCGTGGCTCTGCAGCAGTCTCCCAGCATCGCGGCGATTCGGCATGCCGTGCCGGCGGTAACCAGTACCGTCTTCTTGAACACCGGGACGTATGGCCCGCTGCCCACCGCGGCCTTTGCGGCGATGGTCGAGCGAGAACGCCGCGACCTCGAACACGGGCGCAGCAACGTCGACCTCTGGCCGGCCGACCGCGCCACGTTTGAGGAGATCCAGCCGCTCTTTGCCCGTGTGGCCGGCTGCGCACCGGAAGAGATCGCGCTGCAACGTGGCACGACCTTCGGCATGAACACCGCCGTCTGGGGGCTGGACTGGCGGCCCGGCGATGAGATCGTGGTCAGCGATTTGGAGCACATCGGCGGCCTGGCGGCGGCCTACAACCTGCGCGAGCGGCTCGGCGTCGGTGTGCGCTTCGCCGCATGCGAGGGCGCCGAAAGCGTGTCTGGCGCGATCCGCGAGCAGATCACGCCACGCACGCGCGCCATCGTCTGCTCGCACGTGGCCTGGGGCACAGGCTTCGTCTTCCCCATCGCCGAGCTTGCCGAGGCGGCGCACGCGGCCGGGGCGTTGTTATTTGTGGATGGCGCGCAGTCGGCGGGTGCCGTGCCGCTCGACATGCGTGCGCTCGGCGTGGACGCCTACGCGATGCCAGGCCAGAAGTGGCTCTGCGGGCCAGGCGACACGGGCGCGCTGTACGTATCGCCGCGGGCGCTGGAGCGGCTGCACGCCTCCTTCGGCAACTACGCTTCCTTCGAAAGCTTCGATGAGGTTGGTGCCGCCGTGATGCAGCCGGGCGCGCGGCGCTTCGAGCTTGGCGTGGGCTTCGTGCCCGCGGTTTTCGGCCTGCGGGCGAGCCTGCGCTGGATTGTGGAGGAGGTCGGCCTTGATTTCGTTCAGACGCGCACGGCCGAGCTTGCGGATTACGCACGCGAGCGGCTTGCCGGCGTCGATGGTGTCGACGCGCAGACGCCGATCGGCACGCGTTCCGGCCTGACGCACTTCACCTTCGCGGGCTGGGAGCCGATGGCCGTAGCCGAGGAACTGTTCGACCGCGGCATCGTGATTCGCGCGGTGAGCCGGCCGCCGGGTCTGCGTTGCTCCACCGGCTTCTACAACAACCACGATGACGTGGATCGGCTGGCCGATGGGCTGAAATCGCTGCACGGAGCGCAGCCCCACGCATCGCGCAACGCGGCACACTGAACAGCGGCTGGCTACTCGAACAGCCGCACGAGTTCGATCCGCACGCCGGGCAATGCAACCGGCTCGACCACGGCGTTGTCGGTGAACAGCGCTTCAGCATAGCGGCCGTCGGCCTGCCGGCGCCAGGCCCTGAGCCAATGCTCGTACGGATGGAGCAGCCAGATCTCCAAATCGCCGCGGCGCTGATACTCGGGCAGCTTCGTGTTCACATCGTAGTCGCCGGTCGAAGGCGACCAGACCTCGACGACCAGCGGGAGGGGCTCGCTGTAGGACTCAAACCCTCCGCCGGGCCCTCGGCGTTGGGCGCGTTCAACCGCCCGGGAGACAACGAACAGATCGGGAACATAGTATGAAGCCGACGCAGCCTTTATCTGGCTCATGTCCGCGCGAATGGTGAATTCGTTCGGATCGAGTTGGAGAAGCAATTGTCTGGAAAGTGCGACCGTCGCCCCGTAGTGTTCGGCCGTCATCGGTGGCTTCTTGCGCAGCCGGCCACAGACCAGCTCCCAGTGCTCATCGCTGTCCTCCAGCGCCACGCGCTCGTACGTCTCGTAGCTGATCGGCATTGGGCCAACCTTTCCAGCAGGCAGGATTACTCGAACAGCGCCGCCAGCGCGATGCGTACGCCGGGCAGCGCCGCCGGCTCGATGACCGCGTCACCGCGGAACAGCGTTTCGGTATAGCTCCCATCGGGCTGCCGCCGCCACGCACGCAGCCAGCACTCGTACGGGTGAACGAACCAGATCTCGATGTCGCCGCGCCGCTGATACTCGGGAATTTTCGTTGACACATCGTAATCGGCGGTCGAACGAGACCAGACTTCTACGACCAGAGGCAGAGCGTCACCGTATACTTCGAGCTGCCCCGGATGCTCGTTCCGGACACGTTGGGCTAGCTCGCGGGGAGCAACGAGGAGATCGGGAACGAACACCGATCCCGTTGAAACATGCACCTGCGATGAATCGCCCCGGACGATGTACTGTGCGCGGTCTAATTGGCGATGGAACTCGGCGCTCAGTGCATCGATCGCTTCGTTGTGCTCGTACGTCATTGCGGGCTTCTTGCGCAGGCGGCCGCAGACCAGCTCCCAGTGTTCATCGCCGTCCTCCAGCGCCACGCGCTCGTACGTCTCGTAGCTGATCGGCATCGCACACCTCAGATAGCCGCGGGCGCCCGCTTGCCTTTACTCGGCACGAACGGACGCCCTGCGTCGCCTGTACCCCGTACCTGCATCCTGACCGTTACACCGTGATCGGCACGATCGCGGGGCCGGCCTTCGCGTCGCGCCGCTGCACCTTCAGCTCGTCCAACTTCACCACGCACTGCTCGGCCGGCATGTTCTGCATGCCGCAGACGTTGCACGCCTCGCGGTGGCAGTCCAGCGTCTTCACCTTGTTCAGGGTGCGGTGCCACTCCTTGCGCTGGTAGGCCACGTTTACGCCTGAATCGATGTGCTGCCAGGGCAACGTTTCAAACAGGTCGCGCTCGCGATACGCGTACCAACCGCCATCGACACCGGTTTCGGCGAAGGCCTGCTGCCAGATGCGCCAGTCGTGGAACTCGCTCCAGGCGTCGAACTTCGCCCCAAGCTGCCAGGCGCGCTCGATCGCGGCGCCGAGCCGCCGGTCGCCGCGTGAGAGCACCGCCTCCAGCAGGCTCTCCTTCGGGTCGTTCCAGGTGAACTCGACGCCGGCCCGGCGGCAGCCTTCAGCCAGCAGCCGGTGGCGGGGCTGCAGCTCTTCGGCCGTGGCCTGCGGGCACCACTGGAAGGGCGTATGCGGCTTGGGGATGAAGTTCGAGGTGCTGACGCGCACCCGCGCCCGGCCACCGGCGTATTTGCGCCCGATCTGTTTGACTCTGGCCGCCACGTCGACGATGCCCTGCACATCCTCCAGCGTCTCCGTCGGCAGACCGACCATGAAGTACAGCTTGATGCTGGTCCAGCCGTTCTTGAAGGCGTTCTCGCAGGCGCCGAGCAGATCCTCTTCCGTCACGAGCTTGTTGATCACGTCGCGCATGCGCTGGCTGCCGGCCTCGGGCGCGAGGGTAATGTTGTGCCGCTTGCCCTTTGAGACGGCTTCGGCCACGCGCACCGAGAACGTATCCACGCGCGTACTGGGCAGCGAGACTTTGAGGCCGCGCTCGCCGAACTCGGCGTTCAACATCTCGACGATGTCGGCGATCTGCGTGTGGTCCGTGGTGCTGAGCGACATCAACGAGATCTCGTTGTAGCCCGTGTTGTCCAGCAGCTCGCGCGCCGCCTCCACGATCTCCTCCTTGGAGCGCTCGCGCACCGGGCGGTAGATCATGCCCGCCTGGCAGAAGCGGCAGCCCTGCGTGCAGCCACGCTGAATCTCGATCGCACCGCGGTCGTGCACGGTTTCGAGATAGGGCACGATCGGCTTCGTCAGCACGGGCGGCAGGAACTGCGCCACGCGGCGCATCACTGCCGGCGGCGCGGCCGGATCGAGCGGAACGGTCTGCTTGAGCGTCCCGTCGGCGTTGTACTCGGCCATATAGAGGCTCGGCACGTAGCAGCCCTGCACGCCGGCCAGCCGCCGCAGCAATTGAGTGCGCGGCCCGGACCCGCCGTGCTTCCAGGCGTTGAGCACGTCGGCGATCTCCTGGATCAGCTCTTCGCCCTCGCCCAGCGCGAACACGTCGATGAAATCGCTCATCGGCTCGGGGTTGAAGGCGCCGCTGCCGCCGGCGATCACGATCGGGTCGGCGTCTCCACGCTCGTGCGCCAGCACGGGAATGCCGGCCAGGTCGAGCATGTTGAGCACATTGGTGTAGTCCATTTCATAGGAGAGCGAGAAGCCGACGGCGTCGAAGTCGCGCACGCGGTGGCGCGTCTCCAGGCTCCAGAGGGGTGTGCCGGCGGCGCGCAGCTCGCGTTCCATATCGGCCCAGGGCGCGTAGACTCGCTCGGCTACGTAGTTCTCGTGCCGGTTGAGCAGGTCGTAGAGGATGCCGAGGCCGAGGTTGGACATGCCGATGTCGTACACATCGGGATAGGCGAGGGCGATGCGCACGGCCATCGCCTCCCAGTCCTTCGTCACCTGGTTCCATTCGCCGCCCACGTAGCGTGCGGGCCGTGCGACTTTGCCAAGCAACGGCTCGATCGCGACGATCGGCGCGGTTGTCATCATCGCGTTCATCCACAGACCTCCCGCCGGCGCTCGGCCGGACCGCTCTATTGTACGCACAGCGCCGGCATCGCTCAGCGCCGAGGTTCACCCGAGCGCGGCACCTAACCCTGGTTGCTTCGCAACCTGTCCCTTCCCGAGCCGGGAAGGGACTTCTGGAGCGGTCCCGGCGGCGCCGGACGGCGGCGGAGCCTGGGTGTCCTTGTGGGACAGACGATGGGGTGCCTCTCCCTTGCCCGGTTGTCCTCGTCCCCACCCTTCCTGTATCGGGCCAGAGCGCAGCGCAACCGTCGGAGACTTCCCATGACAGATTTCGCTTCAGCGAAATCAGGGTTAGGTGCCCCGCGCCGCCGACATTGTCTGTCTGTCTACGGACCCCGACCTGGGGCCGTGGCCGTCCGCCCGCCGCTGCCGTACGCTGCATGCCAGAGTGAAGCATGGAGGCAGCGCAATGGACTACACCGCGATCCGCTTCGAGCAGGCGGACGGCGTGGCGACGATCACGCTGAACCGGCCCGAAGCATTCAACTCGTTGAACATGGTGATGGCGAAGGAGCTGTTCGACGCCGCGCACCGCTGCGACGCCGATCCGGCGATCCGCGCCGTGCTGATCACGGGCGCCGGCCGCGCCTTCTGCGGCGGTGGCGATCTCAAAAGCTTCGCCGCACAGGCCGATACGCCGCGGCATCTCAAAGAGGTCACGACCTATCTGCACGGCGCCATCTCGCGCCTTGCGCGTGGCGACAAGCCGACGATCGCCGCGGTCAACGGCGCGGCCGCCGGCGCCGGCTTCAGCCTGATGCTGGCCTGCGACCTGGCGCTGGCGGCGCAGTCGGCGAAGTTCACGATGGCCTACACGAAGGCCGGCCTCTCGCCCGACGGCAGCTCCAGCTTCTTCCTGCCGCGCATCGTCGGCATGCGCCGCGCGCTGGAGCTGACTTTGACCAACCGCGTGCTGAGCGCCGCTGAGGCCGAGGGCTGGGGCATCGTCACGCGCGCTGTGCCGGACGAAGCGCTGCTGCAGGAGGCGCGGGCGCTGGCGGCGCAGCTTGCCGAGGGCGCCACGCTCGCCTTCGGCAAGGCGAAAGAGCTGCTGCGTCAGAGCTTCTCCGAGTCGCTGGAGACACAGATGGAGAACGAGACGCAGGCGATCGCGGCGCTGGCGCGTACGGCCGACTACCGCGAAGGCAGCGCCGCCTTCTTCGAAAAGCGAACGCCACGCTTCAGCGGGCAGTAAGTTGCACGCCGGTCGGCCCTCAGCCTCTCGTCTCTCCTTCGTCGATTGAAGATGCCGTTCCACGGTATGGCGGTCCTGGGAGAAGGAGACGATCCTGCACTGAGCGCTCCGACCGCCTTATAGCTAACCCCGCAGCCTTTGGAACGCCTGACACCCGATCGCCCCTCGCTCCCGTACGCTTGTAACAGGTGGCTGATCTCCTGCCGTTTGTGTACGGGAGCGAGGGGACGAGGGCTGAGGGCACCCGCTGCGCTACGCCCGGCGCTGGCGATTGGCTAGACTAAACAGGAGAGAACGAGCGAACACACGAGGCAACAGATCATGGCGAGAGCTGCCAACGACGATCTTGAGCGCCACATCGAGCGTCACGTGCGCGTGATGCCCGGCCTGCGCTCGCCGGTGCTCGTCGCCGGCTTCCAGGGCTGGAACGACGGCGGTCAGGGCGCCAGCGCCGCCGTGCGCTGGCTGGCGCGCAACCTGGACGGCCAGCGCATCGCCAGTATCCGTCCGGACGCGTTCCACGTCTTCAGCGAGATGCAGTCGCGGCCGGTGGTGCGCGTGCGTAACGGCGAGCGCGTGCTGCGCTGGCCCGCGCACGATCTCTACGCGATCCGCGGCGGCCCCGGCTGGTCGAACGATCTCGTGGCCTTCGTCGCGCGCGAGCCGGAGCTGCGCTGGCGCACCTACTGCCAGGCCGCGCTCTCCGTGGCGGAGGAAGTCGGCGTCAAGCGCGTGGTCACGCTGGGCGCCTTTCTGGGCGCCGTGCCGCACACGCGGCCCGTGCCGATCTCCGGCTACGCCTGGAGCGATGAGGAGCAACCGCTGCTGCGCAGCCTGGGCACGCTGACCACGAGCTACGAGGGGCCGACCGGCATCGTCAGCGTGCTCTCCGATGCGGCTCGTGTCCAGGGCATGAGCGCCGCCAGCCTCTGGGCCGCGGTGCCACACTATCTGCCGACCACGGCCAATCCGAAGGCCGCGCTGGCGCTGCTGCGCGCCGTGCGCGATCTCACCGACCTGCCCTTCGACCTCTCGCGTCTGGAAGACGCCTCTGCCTTCTTCGAGCGGCAGGTGAGCGAGGCGGTGCGCGCGAAGTCCGAGGTGGCCGAGCACGTGCATGAGCTGGAAGCGCAGAGCAGCAACGAAGTCGAAGCGGTCAAGCGCAGCGAGCCCAGTGACCTGCCCAATCCGGCCGATCTGATTCAGGCGTTCGAGGATCTGTTGCGCCAGGGTCGCCGGCCCGGCCCCGGCGAGGAGTAGCGGCCGGGTTGTGCGCGGTGCGTGGTGGAGCTGCGTTCGTCCCGCCGCTCCGCGCCGTTGTGCGATCGTGGCCTTCTTCCTGCCGCTGGCGCCTGATACGGGCGCCGGGCGGGGGAGATCGCGCTGGTGTACCCTCTGAGCGAAAGCGATCAGCGTCTCGGACATCTGAGGAGGCCAGCCATGGAGATCACACGGGGCTACGCACGCTTCATCCGCGAGACGGGCTACGAGCGGCTGGGCGACGAAGCCGTGCTGGCGGCAAAGCGCGCCGTACTCGATACGCTTGCGGCCACGATCGCCGGCTCAGCTGAGCCCGCCGCCCGGATCGCGCTGGAGATGGTGCGGGCACTCGGCGGCAGCGCACAGGCGACGATGATCGGCGCGGGCGATCGGGTCAGCGTGACGCAGGCCGCGCTGGTCAACGGAGTGTCCGGCCACGCGCTGGACTACGACGACGTGAACTACTCGCTCGGCGGCCATCCCAGCGTGCCGGTGCTGCCCGCGGTGCTGGCGCTGGCCGAGCAGCTCGGGGCCAGCGGGCGCGAGGCGTTGCGGGCCTTCGTGCTCGGCTTCGAGATCGAGTGCAAGCTCGGCCGTACGCAGGGTGCCAGCCACTACGCGCGCGGCTGGCATGCGACCTCAACACACGGAACGGTCGGCGCGGCGGCCGCGGCCGCGGCGTTGCTCGGCCTTTCCGAAGAACAGACGGTGATGGCGCTCGGCATTGCCGGCAGCATGGCCGCCGGCTCGCGCCAGAACTTCGGCACGATGACCAAGCCGCTGCACCCCGGCCGCGCGGCGGAAGCGGGTGTCGGCGCGGCGTTGCTGGCCCAGCGCGGTTTTACCGCGGACGCGACGATGCTCGAAGCACCGCTCGGCTTCATCCGCCTGTTCTCGCCGGCCGAAGATCACGATCCTGCCGTCGCGCTCGACCAGCTTGGCGCGCCCTGGGATATCGTCTCGCCGGGCATCGCCGTGAAGAAGTATCCCTGCTGCTACAACACCCACCGCGCGCTCGACGGCGTGCTGGCGCTGCGCGAAGAGGCAGGCATCGACGCCGGCGCGGTGGAGGCGATCGAGGTCCGGCTGCCGGTCTCGTCCGCGGCGCCGCTGATCCACCCGAGGCCGCAGACCGGACTTGAGGGTAAGTTCTCGATGCAGTACTGCGTTGCGGCCGCGCTGCTTGACGGCGCTCCACGCCTCGCTGCCTTCAGCGACGCCGCCGTGCAGCGCGCGGCGGCTCAAGAATTGCTGCGCCGGGTCGAGCTGATCGCCGAGCCCACGGAAGGCAAGATCGCGGCTGGCTCAACGGAGGTCGCGCTGACGCTGCGCGACGGCCGCAGGCTGCAGCGCCGCATCGACGAGCCGCGCGGCGCCGGCGGGAGTCCGCTGTCGTGGGACGAGCTGGCCGAAAAGTTCCGCGACTGTGCTGCTGTGACGCTGCCGGCGGGCGTTGCGAATCAGGCGATCGAGCGCATCGCGGCCTTCGAGACGCTGCCGGATCTGCGCGGATTGATGGCGCTGCTGGCGGCGCCGGCGCGCGTGGGCGCGGCTGTTTGAGCGCACGCTTCGCGTCTTGCGGGTCGAGGTCCGGCCGCGGCGTCTCCAGCGGCAGGCACTCCTGCACCCCGCGCGGGTGCAGCAGATCGGCCGCCGTGGCAGCGGCGACCTCGTTCTTGTCGGCATAGCGGCGCGTGTCTGCGGGGTCAAAGCCTCAGCGATCGACGCGCGAGCCCGGTGTCACCAGGGCGGTTCCCTCATGCAGACGCTTCCCGGCCTCAGGCCGCGACGGGCGCCGCCGGCTCGCCGACGGGCTGGTCGCCGGTCGTGAGCAGATGCCCCTCGCGCGCGAGGCGCTGGCGCAACCCTTCGACGTGCTTGCAGGAGGCGCGGTTGGCGAAGCCGGGGCAACTGCATGCCTGGGTGCCGTCGTGATCGACAAGGCTGTAGCGACGGTGCGGATTGCTGCGGCTGCGCGCGGTGTAGACGCCGGGGCGGTTCGGCACGCGGCGGATGTAGATATGTTCGTCGTGGGCGCGGGCGATGGCCCGTGCCTGAAGTTCTGCGGTTGTCATGATTGGCTGGCCTGTCGTCTGTTCGCTCTTCGCCCGGCTACGCTGCCGGACCCCTGCGCTGCTGCTTCGATGCATGGTCATTATACCATAATAGCGCAAATGTTCCCATCGGTCCGGCGTGAGCGCAGGTCCTGCCCGGCGCGCCTGCGAGCGCCGCGGGGCACCTAACCCTGCTTTGCCTTGCGGCAAAGCTGTCCCTTCCCGAGCCGGGAAAGGGACTTTTGGAGCGTTCCCGACGGCGTGCGACGGCGGCGGAGCCTGGGTGTCCTTGTGGGACAAACGAAGGCACTGTCTCCCAGCCGTTTGTGTGTCCTCGAACCGTAACCCTTCCCGTGTCGGGAAGGGAGCTTTCGCTGAAGCGAAAGCGGGGTTAGGCGCCCCGGCTGGTTCTGCTCGCAGGCGCGCAAACGGGGCGGCCATCTGCCGCCCCGTTTGCTTCGCGCGTCGTGCCCCACGCGCTCGGATTACTGAATGGTGACCGTGCCGCCCGCCGCGGAGTAGACGAACGCGCCCTGGCCCGGCTGCAACGTGGTGCTGCTGCCGTTGCTGTAGCTGTTCGCCACCGGGTCAAACGTATAGACCACGTCCGCGCCGCTGACCGTTACGGCCTTGGTCGATGGATTGCCGATCATGGCAAAGGAATTCGCGGGCACGGAGACGGTCGAGGGCAACGTCGAGGTGCCGGTGAGGCTGACCGTGGTGGTTGAGCCGAAGTAGGCCCAGTAGCCCGCGCCGGCATTGATCCCGGTCGTGTTCGAGATCGTCGTGTAGTTGCTGGCGCCGCCGGGCAATGTGTAGAGCGTGGCGGCAGCCTGCGGGAAGGTCATGCCCGCCGGCCCGGCAACGATGTTCCAGCCCGTCTGGTACGTCACAGTCGGGGCACCGGGCGTTGGCGTGCCGCCGCCACTGGTGACGGTCAGGTTGAGCTGCACCGGCGATCCGGCGATCTGCGGCACCTGTGTCGTCTCGTTCGCCGACTGGCCGTTGACCTTGAAGCTGAGCGTGTTGCCTGGCGTGGCGCACGCGGCCTGGCTGCTGTCGATGTCAACAAAATACTGTGTGCCGTTGTAGAGGCCGTTGCCGCTCGCGGTGCCGCACAGCGTGGTGCCGCTGTAGGCCGTCACCACGGCGCCGCTGGGGGCGTTCGCGCCGCTGATCTGAATGCCGCCGTAGACACGGGCAGCCGGTGGGGTTTGCTGCGCCCGCGCGACGGGGCTGCTGCTGCCGATGAGCGTGACGGCCGTGCTTGCCGCCACCAGGATCGCGGTCCCGACTACGTAACGGGTGAGGGACATACTGCGCTTCCTCCCTGCAGCCTGTGCTGTCTTCTCGCGGGATCTGGCCGCTTCGGCCTGGGCGAGCGGGCGGCGAACACCCTGCTCCACCCTCCGCCTGCTCTGTTCAATGCCCCGGCAGCGTCGATCGTTCCACGTGCGGGGCGTGCGGGCGCATAATTCCAGTAGCCGGGTAATACGATAACACGCGTTCGTAAGGACGGGGCATGCATTATGGCGTGCGCCGCGGCCCACACACTTTTGCAGACTCGGCACGGTGTGCTGCCCGCGTTGCGTGCAGAGGTCGCTCAGCCGGTGCCTCGGCGCAGGTTCCAGCGTTGCCGCAGCCGTCGAGGAAGGGCGCCGCCCGCGGCTATCCGCCCTCTTTGGCGAGCAGCCGCCGGGCAACGTCGGTGAAGACGTCGTAGTCTTGAGCGCCGACCATCAGGAAGCGGTTGTTGAAGACGAATGCGGGCGTGCCGGTGATGCCGTTCGCCTGCGCCCAGGCAGTCCAGTCGTCGACCTCGGCGGCGTAGCGCTGATCGGCGAGCGCCCGGCTCAGTGCCTCGGTATCGAGGCCGGCGCCGCGCGCCACGTCGAGCAGGACGTCGCGGTTGCCGATGTCGCGCGCCTCTTCAAAGTAGGCGTGCAGCAGGGCGCGATGAAACGCCTCGAACGGCTCTGGTCCGGCGGCGCGGGCAAACTCGCCGGCCTCAAGCGCCAGCCGCGAATTTGAAATGAAGCTCTTCTGCTTCATCTCGAGCCCGGCCTCCGCCGCCAGGCGACGCAGATGTTCGTACATCGCGGCGCGCCGGCCGCTCGGCGCGCCGTCGGCCGCCTTGCCCTCCGCCGGTGTCTCAGGGTGCAGTTCGAACGGCACCCAATCGACATCCACGGGGAACTCGCGCTGCAGCTGTTCGACCCGCACGAGGCCGATCAGGCACCACGGTCAGATGTAGTCGGACACGACCAGCAGATGCAGCCGACCGGACGCTTTGCGTTCGATCAGTTCGGCGATCGCGGCATCACTCATGGCCGCAGTATACCGCGCCGGCGGCAACTCGGCGCAGCGCGTCTGTGCGGGCTGAATCGGTATACTGTCCGGGAACAGGTGAAATCGGCGCGGGCGAGCCGGTTTCGGCCACGCCGGCGCGAGAGGACAAGAGCGTATGAGCACCACCTGGGTGAAGGTCGGCTACGCCATTCTGCTCGGGCTCGTGCTCGCGCTGGCGGCCGGCTTCGGCTCAGCCATCTTCATCTCCGAACCGAAGCCGCCGCAGCCGGCCGGCGTCACCTTTACGCAGCTCAGCGGGCAAACGACCGACGCCGAGACGGCGCGCGAGGCGAAGCAGATCGACGGCTACTACGGCGATGTGCAGACCTACAAGAGCAAGTATCCGGACTACCAGCGCAACATCTTCATCGCGTTCGCGGTCGCGGGGCTGGTCTTCGGCATCATCGGCGTGGCGCTGCCGGCGATCGTCAACTACCTGCGCTTCGGCTTTCTGATCGGCGGCGGCCTGCTGCTGGCGGCGGGGAGCTGGTTCGTGATTCAGCCCGTGCCGCTGGGTACAGAAAATCCGTCCGGCATTCTCACCCTGCTCGTGGTCGGCACACCCAACGTGCTGGATACGGCGGCGCGCTTCCTGCGCTTCGCCATTGCGCTGGTCGGCGTGCTGCTGCTGCTGTTCGTCGGCCTCTGGCGGCTGACCGAGTGGTCCACGAGCACGCCCGCCACGGCCGGCGCGGCTGTCGTTCCGGTGGCCGGCCCGCCGCCGGGGCCGTCGTCGGTGGCCGCGGCCGCGGCCCCGCTGGCACAGGCGCAACCGCCGCGGCCCAGCGAAGAGTCGCTCAAGTGGGCCAGGCCTGAGGATCGCACCGCCGCCGATTTTCAGCCCCCGGAGACGGTGCAACCGACACGCATGATCGAGCCCGAACCGGCCCCGCCGGAGCCGGTTGCCGCCGAGCCCGCGCCGGCCAGCGCACCGCCCGGCTCCTCGGAGGAGGGCACGCCCGCGGGCTGAGCGGCACCGCTGCGCGTGCGCTCTCCAGGGAAGGTGCTCCAGGGAGCGGCGCGGACTTCTGCAGGACCGTGGCCAGTGCTCACGCGCCTGCGGGGATCTGCTCTCGCTGCGGCGTTACCTCCATCCCTTGCAGCCGTCATTGCGTCCAGCACAGAGCTGCGACGGGGAACGGATGGCCGCGTATGTCTTCGCCAACGCCTGGCAGCAGGGCCGCGAGCGCCTCGAAAGCGCCGTGGGGCTGGTCGACGTCGCCGCTGAGGGTCGGGCCTTCGTGATGGAAGGCGGGTTCGCCCGGCGCCCGCTGGTTTCGGCTCTCGATGCAGCAGTTGCGCGGTACGCTGGCTGGGCCGGGAAAGCTTGCCAAGCAGGAGGTCGAGCACATGCTGGAGCTATTCGAAGACCCGGAGTGGGCCGCGCTCTCGCCGCTGATCCTGGCCGCCTGGGGCCGGCGGCCGGAGACATAGCGGCGCCGGGGCAAACCGGCGGTTGGCTATCCTGAAAGACTGCCGTCACGCCGGCTCAGGCTCCTGCTGCAGAACCGCTCTGAGCAGCGGAGCGACCGGACCAAGATCCTCGGTTGCCGTCTGCCAGACGATGGAGAGCTTGATCTCGACATAGTTGTGCACGATCACGTTGCGCATGCCGCGCATGAGCGCCCAAGGAACCTCTGTATGCCTGCCGCGGATCTCAGCAGGTATCTGGTTCAACGCTTCACCAAGGACTTCAAAATTGCGGAGCACCGCATCGATACGCATCTGATCGCGCTCAAACTGCGCCTCGGTCAGGCCGAGCGTGTAGCGCTGAATCCGCTCGATGCACTCCAGCATGTCTTCTGCGTACAGCTTCCAGTGGCGGGGTGGGCGGCGCTGCGAATCGTCGTCCTCACCATACGGCGGTGGCGTTTCATGGACGGCGTCAGATCGCTCTGAACCGTTCGTTGTCGGTGAAGCGAGAAAGACGGAGATCGCTTCACTATAGATCCGATCGCGCAGCTGCGGCTTGACGCTGTCCTCGATTCCGAGATCGACACTGTGTCCTAGCAGGGTCTCCAGACGCTGCTGGACGCCCACCAGGTGGAACAAGCCGACCGGCGCGCTGAAGGTGACGAGCAGGTCGACGTCGGAATCGGGCCGCGCCTCGTCGCGGGCGACAGAGCCGAACAGGCGCAGGCTGGCGACCTGCAGCGCCGCCAGCTCCGCCTTGTGCTCGCGCAAGATGCGCAGCGCGTCGTCCCGGCGCATCACCTGTCGCTCTGCCTGCATCTGTTCACCTTGCGAGCTATGGCTCGCGCCGCAGGATTTCCTGCAACTGCTGGCGCAGCGGCTGGAGTCGGTTCTGAGCGACGCCCCAGACGATCTCGAGATCGACGGTGTAGTAGCCGTGGGCCAGAATGTTGCGCATCGCCCGGATGGTATTCCAGGGGACGCCGCTGTATCGATCGCGGATCTCGTCGGGCACGCGTCCGGCAGCTTCGCCGATCACTTCGAGATTGCGTACAACGGCGTCGATCTTCTCTTGATTCTCCAGGAAATCAGCGTAAGAGACTCCGCGCGTATAGGTCAGCGCCCGCTCAGCGCTGCGCAGCATGTCCTCGATATACAGCTTCCACTCTCTATTCGGCAGGGATCGCCTCCGCGAAGATGCGTTGCCGAAGCTGCGGTCTGACGCTGCGTTCCAGCACCAGATCGACCTCGTGGCCGAGCAGCCCTTCAAGAAAGAGTTTGACGTTTGCCAGGTCGAACAGATCGACCGGTGCGCTGAAGGTGACGAGCAGATCGACGTCGGAATCGGGCCGCGCCTCGTCGCGGGCGACAGAGCCGAACAGGCGCAGGCTGGCGATCTTCAGCGCCGCCAGCTCCGCCCGGTGCTCGCGCAGGATGCGCAGTGCTTCGTCGCGACGCATATGTTGCCGCCTTCCTCTGCTATCAGTGTACGCCGGGACGGTGGCGGCATGAGCTATGGGCCGGTTGCGGCAAGACCGTGGCGGAAAGCGTAGGCGGTGGCGTCGGCGCGGCCGCGGGCGCCGATCTTGCCGTAGAGGTTGGTGACGTGCCGCTCGACCGTGCCCTCGCTGATCACCAGCGCGGCGGCGATCTCGTGCGTGCTGCGCCCCGCGGCGATCAGCCGCAAGACCTCGGTTTCGCGGGGCGAGAGGGCAGCGATCGTCCGTATCGCGCCCGGATTGGTCTCCGGGGCAATGGCGGCGTGTGCAGCCGGTGATTGTTCGTCGCCCTCGGCGAGGAATTCGGCGATCGCCGCGAACAGTATGTCGGCCTCCGCTTCGTGCGGCAGCGGCAGATGGTTGCGACCGGGAAGCGGCAACAGCACGGCGTTGGGGATGGCGGCCGTCAGCTCGCGGGAGTAGGCGAAGGGCGAGCCCAGATCGCCGGAGCGGTGCGTAACTAGCGTGGGTACACATACCCGCGGCAGCAACGGGCGCATGTCCACCTGCCAGAGCGCGGCCATGAAGCCGGCCGCGACTTCGGGCGAGGCCGACACCCGTTGCAACTCATTGTGCCAACGGGCGAACGCGTCGTCGGCATCGGGAAACATCAGGTTAGTGAAAATCTGACGAAACGCGGGATTCTCTCTGCCCCAGCCCGCGCGCACGAGCGTGAGCAGCGCCTCGGCGTCCGTGGCGCTGAGCGAAAGCTCCAGATTCGGCCGGAAGAAAGCGCCGTGCAGCACGAGCCGGCTGACGCGCTCGGGGTGTGCCACGGCGTAGGCGATCGCCGGCGCCGCGCCGTCTGAAGTACCGATCAGCGCGAATCGCTCCAGCGCCAGCGCATCGACGACGGTCGCGAGATCATGCACTTTGGCATCAAGCGAGAAGTCGGAGACGTTTCGGTCCGAGAGCCCCATGCCGCGGCCGTCGTAGCGAACCAGCCGAAAGCGGCTGCCCAGGTGCCGCACCCACGGCTGCCAAAACGGGCCGCCGCGCTCGAACTCGAGGTGCGTGAGCCAGCCGAGCACGCGCACGACCGGATAGCCCGCGCCGCTCGTAGCGTAGGCGATGCGCACGCCGTTGTCCGTGGTGCAATAGCGGATCGGTTCCTGCATTGCGCCGTAGTATAGCGCGGTTGCAGAGCAGTTGGCTGCGCTACAGTGCCCGCATGCGCTTCGAGCGCACGAGAATCATGAGCTGAAGCAGCGTGGCCACGGCGCACCACCAGAACAGCACGGGCTGCGCCGACCACTTGTCGATCATCAATCCCATCAGTAGGGCGCCGAGCGGCGTGATCGCGCTGAAGGTCAGGTAGAGCGCCAGCACGCGGCCGCGGTAGTCGTCCTCGATGTTGAACTGCAACTGCGTCTGATTGAACGTGTTATAGACCGTATTCGCCACGCCCGCGATTGCCAGGCAGCCGAGCGCCAGCCAGAAGTTGCCGGCGACGGCGAACACCGCGATGAAGGCCATGTAGATCGCGTTGCCGGCCATCATCGCCCAGCCCTGGCGGCGGAAGCCGCCCATGCCCGCCACCCAGGCCGCGCCCGCGATCGAGCCGATGCCCACGCCGGAGAGCAGCACGCCGTAGCCCAGCGCACCCACGCCCAACAGGTTGGCGAAGACGGGCATGAAGCGCAGATACGGATAGACGAAGAACGAGGGGATCGTGGCGATAATCAGCAGCATCAGCACCACGCGATGGCTGAGCGCGTAGCGCACGCCGTCGCCGATGCTGCGCAGCACCGAGCCCTGGTTCGCGCTGCGCGTGCCGGGTGTGCGGATCAAAAAGGTGGCGCCGCTGGCCAGCACGTAGGCGCCGGCCTGCGCGAAGAAGCAGCTTGAGACGCCGCTGACGCCGATCAGCAGCCCGCCCAGCGACGGGCCGACGATGCGGGTGATGTTGCCGAACATCGCATTCAGCGCCACGGCGTTGGTCAGGTCTTCCGCGCCGACCACGTCGTAGACCATCACCTGCCGCGCCGGCTGGCTGACGCTCGCCACCAGCCCGTCGAGCACGGCGGTGATGTAGAGCTGCCAGATGCGGATCCAGCCGCCGGCGACGAGAATCGCGAGCACCACGGCCGTAATCGCGCCGAGGAACGTCGAGATGGAGAGCAGGTTGCGGCGGTTGGTGCGGTCGGCGATGGCGCCGCCGAAGGGCGTGACGATCAGCACCGCCAGGCCGCGAATGAAGGAGAAGATGCCGAGCTGCGCCGCCGAGCCGGTGAGCAGATAGACGAGCCAGCCCTGGCCGACGGTCTGGATCCAGTCGCCCATCTGCGAGCCCATCGTACCGACGAGCAGGTAGCGGAAGTCCGGGTGGGAAAAGGCGCTGAGCGCCCAGCGGCGGCGCGGCAGATCGGCATGATCCGTTGCGGCCGCCGTGAGCGTGGCGGGTTGCATGAGAGCGAGCGTACCTTTTGCAGTGCTGCTGTGTCGGAAGCGGCGCGGTGCGGGGAGTCAACGACCCCACCGTACCAGACGGCCAAGATACGAACCACCGCCGATGCGACGAGCGGCGGCTTCGTCATCCGACATTTACGCAGTGTCGCGCCCATTTCGTCCGACGCCGAGGGTGCTGAGATACGGCTACTCGGGAGTGGCGAGGCCGTGGCGGAAGGCGTAGGCGGTTGCGTCGGCACGATTCGCGGCGTCGATCTTGCGGTACAGGTTCGTGACGTGCCGCTCGACCGTGCCTTCGCTGATCGTCAACTCCGCCGCGATCTCGCGTGTGCCCTTGCCGGTAGCAATCAGTTGCAGCACCTCGACCTCACGCCTGGTCAGACCGTCGGGATAGGCTGGAACGGATGATTGCTCGTCAGGCTCCTGCGCCGCGGCGGCTTGATCGAACGTTCCTGCAAGGGACAGCGCATCCACGATCGCCTCATCCAAAGAGTATGCCTGTGCGCCGGCCAGAGCCGTGTTGTGCGCCGCTGCAGACGAAATGGTGGGGATGGCGGCGAGTTGGTCCGCGTAGCCGACGCGCTCGACGGGCCAAATCCGGAGGCCGGTGTCCGCGAATGCATGGTTGGCGGCGTCCAGAAGGCGCTTTGCGAGCACTGGCTCGCCCCGGCGCAGCGCGACTGCGGCGAAACCTCCAAGACAGTCGGCAGTATTCACTCGATGACCATACCGACGTCCGAGTGCGAGGCTCTCGGCGAAGAGAGGCGCTGCTGCAGCAATGTCACCCTGCCGGACTGCGGCGTGCCCGAGGTTGGCGAGGACCGTCATCACCGCTTGCACGCCTCCATGGGTACGCGCCACTGCCATTGCCTCCGCGAACGCGGCCCGCGCGCCGGCGATGTCCCCTTGATGCCAGGCGAGCACGCCAAGCTGGCCCAACGTCTGGCGCCGGTAATCTTCTACGCCGGGCCAGTGTAAGTGCGTGAGCGCCTCCTCGCTGTAACCGCGGGCTCGCGCCGGATCGCCGAATGCCAGTTCGACCCACGCCAGCGTGCCCAGAGCCCAGCCCTTGCTCATCGGATGTGGAAGCCGTGGAACGAGCGCGAGCATCTCCTCCACGGCGGCGAACGCCGCTGCCGCATCGCCTTGAACCATTGCCATAATCGCCGCCCAGGTCAACGCGTGGAAAAGGTCAGCCGCCGCGTCCAGCTCGCGGAAGATGACAACGGACTCCTCGATACGCTGGCGCAGCAGGGCAGGGTCGCCTTCGAGTCCCTGGTGGTAGTCGAGGTAGAGCGTGACACTCAATGCATGCGCCCGCCAGCGGGTTCGCATGGCAGCCTCAGGCAGCGCGAGCAACGCCTCCAGCCAGCGGTGGCCCTCGCCCACTCCCATGCGTGTGTAGAGCGGATGCAGCGCGGACGCCAGCCGCAAGCCACATTGGACCTCAGCGTGCGCCGTCGCCCACTCGATGGCCGAGCGCACATTGGCCCACTCCGCCTGCATCTGCGCCAGCCATGGTTCAGCGCCCCAGAGCTGCGCCAGCCAGTCCTCCTGCTCCGCGATTGAGATCAGCCAGTCGAGCTGCCGACGTCGCAGCGGTTCCGCCTCGTGGCTGCTTCCGAGCAACCCGCGTGCGAACTCCCGAACTGTCGCCAGCATCGTGTAGCGCGGCTCGCCGCCGGCGTCCTCAGCCACGTGCAGAAGGCTGTTGTCGACCAGCGCCGTCACGCCGTCGAGCGCCGCCGTATCGTCGGCTGCTTCCGGCAGGCAGATGGCGCTGACGGCGTCAAGCGTGCCCCCGCCCGCAAAGACGGCGAGGCGGCGGAACAGCATCTGCTCCTCAGGACTGAGCAGTTGGTAGCTCCAGGCGATCGTGTCGCGCAAGGTGCGCTGGCGGGCGGGCAGGTCACGTGGGCCATCGGTCAGCACGGAGAGCGACCGGTCCAGCCGGGCCAACAATGCTGCCGGCGGCAGCACGCGCGTGCGGGCGGCGGCCAGCTCGATCGCCAGCGGCAGGCCGTCCAGCCGGCGGCAGATCGCGGCCACATCGGCCGCGTTCGCCGCCTGCAGCGCGAAGTCGGGGCGAACCGCCTGCGCCCGCGCAACGAACAGGGCCACCGCGGGCGAATCCAGCAGCGTTTCCGGCGAGGCTGCGGCGTCCATGGTTGGCAGCGCCAGCGGCGGCACGGGGAACTCGCGCTCTCCGGAAAGGCGCAGCGCCGCGCGGCTCGTTGCCAGCACGGTCAGCTTCGGCGCCGCCGCGAGCAACTCCGCCACGGTTGGGGCGGCGTCAAGCAGATGCTCGCAGTTGTCGAGCACGAGCATCAACGGCTCGTCGCGGTTGCGCAGGAAGGCCAGCAGCGTGGCCAGCAAGGGTTGCCCGCCCGCCTCGCGCAGGCCGAGCGCCGCCGCGATCGTGGCCGGAACGAGCGCGGGGTCGCTGACGGGCGCGAGTGAGATGAAGACCACACCGCCGGGGAAGTCATCCTGCACCGCGGCGGCGAGGGCGAGCGCCAGCCGCGTCTTGCCCGAACCGCCCGCGCCCGTGAGCGTGAGCAGGCCAACATCCTCGCGCAGCAACAGCGCCCGCGCGGCGGCCAGCTCCGACTCGCGGCCCAGCAACGGCGTGCGCGGCCGCGGCAGCACGGCGCCGGGCGCACCGGGCGTGCCCTGCTCGGGCTCCGAGCGCGGCAGACGTTGCGGCGCCGGCATACTGCCCTCTCTCGAGGCGTCACTGCGTGCCAGTGTACTCCCGTGGCGAATCGGCCGTCGGCCCTCACCCCCTCCCCTCAGGGCCAACGCACCGTATGAGAAGTCTCTGTTGGCTGCCAGACTGCCGCGCGTGCCCCTGAGCATGGGAGGAGCCCATGGCTGCCGCCCCGCGCCGCCGCCGGAGCGCGCCGCGCGCGGCGCTGGCGGATCCGCGTCGCGCGCGGACGCAGCTCCCCGCCGTGCGCGCCCTCCGCAGCATCGCGATCGGCGCGCGGATCGCTGGCGCGGCTCCGGGGGCCGGCAGCGCCGCGTTTGGCGCGGCACGGGCGGCGTGGGGCGCCGCGGGGCGCGCCCTGCGCCACGGCAGCCC
>CALFMN010000092.1 GCA_937879875.1 uncultured Chloroflexota bacterium
GGGTAGGGAGGGGGCGGACTGGCGCTCGCAGATTCCGCAGCCCTACTGGGACGCGATCAACGGCCTGAAGGCGCAGTTCGGCATTCCCGACGTGCAGCGCGAGGGACCGGCGCCGGGTGCGGGTGTCTGGCGCATCGACGATCAGGTCCAGGTGCTGTTCGACGAGCGCGTGCCCGTCTTCGCCTCCGGCCTCGGCAATCCGGCGCCTTACGTGCCGCGCTGCCGCGAGCTGGGCATCAACGTGATCGCGCTCGTCGGCAACGTGAAGAACGCGCGGCGCGTGGCCGACGCCGGCGCCGATCTCGTCGTGGCGCAGGGCCACGAAGCCGGCGGTCATACCGGACGCATCGGCACGTTGGCGCTGGTACCGCAGGTGGTGGATGCGGTAGCGCCCGTGCCCGTGGTCGCCGCGGGCGGCATCGGCGACGGGCGCGGGCTGGCGGCGGCGCTGGCGCTTGGCGCGCACGGCGTCTGGTGCGGCACGGCGTTTCTGGCGACGGAAGAGGCGAACATCGCGCCGTTGCAGAAGCAGAAGATCGTGGCGGCGAACGAAGAGGACACCCGTGTCACACGGCTCTACAGCGGCAAAACGATGCGCAACATCACCAATCCGCTGATCGAGGCCTGGGACGCGCTCGAGATCAAGGCGCTGCCGATGGGCCTGCAAGGGCTGCTGATTGCCGATCTGCTCGCCGGCATCCGCGCCGCTGGCAAAGAGGAGTTGCTGATGAACGCCGCCGGCCAGGTTTCCGGTCTGATCGACGGTCTGCGCCCTGCCAAAGCCGTGCTGGACGAGATCGTGGACGGCGCCGCCGAAATCCTGACGCGGGATTTACCGGCGCGGGCACAGGTGGGGGAACGGAGCGCCGCGCCCGCCTAACCCCGATTTCGCTTCAGCGAAATCTCCCTTCCCGACACGGGAAGGGTTATACCAATTCGCCGCGACAGCTTCCTATTCTCAGCGGCAGACCGAGAGCGGGCCGGCGCTGAGAATGGGCACTCGTCATGACGGATTGGTATTAGTTCCAGGACAGACGATCGGGTTGAAGGTCAGACCGCCATGTGTCCCGCAAGGACACCCCCAGGCCCGCCGCTGTCGCACGGCACCGGGAACGCTCCAGAAGTCCCTTCCCGGCTCGGGAAGGGACAGACATCGCTGAAGCGATGTCAGGGTTAGGTGCCGCGGAACTTGAGGTAAAGCCGCAGAGAGGAACGCCCGGCTAATGGTTTCGCCATCGTCTGCCGCTGCCACGGAACACGAAGCACGCCCCGGCCCGCTTGCCGGCGTGCGCGTGCTCGATCTGGGCGATCCGCTCACGATCTACGCGAGCAAGCTGCTCGCCGACCTCGGTGCCGACGTGATCCTGGTGGAACCGCCGGGGGGCGTGGCCGCCCGCAACCTGCCGCCGTTCTATCAAGACCAGCCCGGCGCCGCGACCTCGCTTACCTTCTGGTTCTTCAACACCTCCAAGCGCTCCGTCACCTGCGATCTCAACAGCGCCGATGGCCGGGCGCTGTTCGCGAAGCTCGTCGGTACGGCGCAGATCGTGCTCGAAGGCGACCCGCCGGGCGGGCTAGACGCGCTGGGCGTCGGCTATCAGCGCTTTCATCAGGAGCAGCCAGCGCTGGTCTGGGCCAGCATCACCGGCTTCGGCAGCAGCGGGCCGCACGCCGGCTGGCTGGCGGACGATCTGGTCGGCATCGCCATGTCCGGGATCATGACACTCTCCGGCTATCCCGACCGGCCGCCCGTGCAACTGCCGGGCAACCAGGGCTGGTACGCCGCCGGCATTCAGGCGGCGCAGGGCGTGCTGCTGGCGCTGCGCCTGGCCGAAGCGTGCGGTATCGGCCAGTTCGTCGACGTCTCGATGCAGGAGGCGCTCTCGCTGGCGCAGGAGACGGCGATGCAGACCTGGGACATGCGCCGCGAGGTGCGCAAGCGCCAGGGCGAGGCGCGGCTGATGCCCGGCGTCGGCACCTACGAGTGCGCCGACGGCCATCTCTACTCGATGGTCGGCATCCCCGGCTTCGGCGCCAACTGGCAGGTGCTCGCCGGCTGGATGGCCGAGCAGGGTATGGCCGAAGACCTGGGCAGCGAGCACTGGCAGTCCATCCTCAACAACATGAACATGCGCGAGCTGACCAAGCTCTGGTCCAACCCCGAGAAGCTTGCCGAGGTGCAGCAGCAGTACGGCCACGTCAACGAGGTGCTGGCACGCTTTTACCAGCGGTTCACCAAGCAGTATCTCTATGAAGAAGGGCAGCGGCGCCGTATCCTGATCGGCCCGGCCAACACAGCGAAGGATCTGCTCAACGATGCCCAACTCGCCGCGCGGAACTGGTTCCAGCAGGTTGAGCACCCGGAGTTGGACGACACGGTGACGTATCCCGGCCCGCCCTACCGGCTGGCGAAATCGCCCTGGCAGATCGCCCGCCGCCCGCCGCTCCCCGGCGAGCACAACCGCGAACTCTGGCAGGGCGAGCTTGGCTGCGAGCCGCACGAACTGGCCGCCCTGACTGCAACCAGAGCGATCTAGTGCCTCCCCTCTCCCAGGATTGGGAGAGGGGCCGGGGGTGAGGGCCGACAGCCGGGGTGAGCACAAAACGCCTCCAACGAGGAATCGAACCGATGACCGCTGATCTGCCGCTGCCGCTCGCGGGCATCCGCGTGGCGGACTTCTCCTGGTTCGCGGCCGGGCCGGTCGCCGGCGCGGTGCTGGCGCAGTTCGGCGCCGAAGTCATCCGCGTCGAGTCGGAGTCGCACCTCGACGGCCTGCGCATCACCATGCCTGTGCCGCCGGGCAAGGAGGGCGGACTCAACGTCTCCGGCTACTACAACAACTTCAACGCCGGCAAGCGCTGCTTCACGCTGAACATGGCCAGGCCCGAGGCCCGCGCCGTCGCTCTGGATCTGCTCACCACCTGTGACGTGATGCTGGAGAACTACACGCCGCGCATCGTCGAGAAGTGGGGGCTGACTTACGCCGACGTGGCCGCCGTGCGGCCGGACATCATCTACGTCAACATCCCCATGCAGGGCAACTGGGGGCCGCACCGCGACTTCCTCGGCTTCGGCGGCGTGCTGGCGCCGGTGAGCGGCTATAGCTATCTCGCCGGCTGGCCCGACCGCGCGCCGATCGGCGTCGGCACCAACTACCCGGACTACGTAATCAACCCCGGCCACGCCACGATCGCTATTCTTGCCGCGCTGCGCCACCGCGACCGCACCGGCGAGGGCCAGCAGATCGAGCTGTCGCAACTCGAATCGACGCTGAACGGCCTCGGCCCGGCGCTGATGGAGGCCGCGGCCAACGACGTCGTACCGCGGCGCCAGGGCAACCGTTGCGCCTACGCGGCGCCGCACGCCGCCTTCCGCTGCCAGGACCGCCCGGCAACCGGAACGGGCGCGCCCGAAGACCGCTGGTGCGTGATCTCCGTCTATACCGACGCGCAGTGGCGGGCGCTCAACGCAGAGATGGGCGAGCCGGCGTGGGTGGCCGACGAACGCTTCGGCACGCTGCTCGGCCGCAAGCAACATGAGGACGAGCTTGAGCGGCGCATCGGCGAGTGGACGCAAACGCTGAGCGCCGAAGCAGTGGCCGAGCGTCTGCAGGCGCGCGGCGTGCCGGCCGGCATCGTGCAAAGCTCAGAAGACGTGCTGGACCACGACCCGCATCTCAAAGTGCGCGGTCTCTACGTCTACCTTGATCACCCGGAGGCCGGCCGCACGGCCTATGACGGCCCGCACTTCGTGCTGAGCGCCACGCCCGGCGTGCTCAGCGCACCGGCGCCGCTGCTGGGCGAGGCGAACGACTACGTGCTGAACGAGTTGCTGGGCGTGGACGGCGAGCAGGCAGCCGATCTGTTGGTCAACCAGATCGTGTATTGAGCGACAAACGTCTCTCAGCGAATCTGATAGTGTCGATCCACGTCTGGAAGTTGGTCACCCCGCCGCCGGAGGGCCGCCTAATTCGGACCGCGTTAGGGTGAACGGAGTGGCCATTGTCCCGCTGCGGTGACCGCGCGCCTTAGTATTACAGTGACCGTTTCCTGGTAGCCTGAGGAGAGGAGGCGTCTCAG